>CAIRBY010000785.1 GCA_903876865.1 uncultured Acidobacteriia bacterium | reverse complement strand
CGATTGCGGATTTTTTCATGAAACGGAACGGCGAACGTCCGAACGTGGACCGCAAGGATCCAGACGTAACCATCCGCCTGCATCTGCATAATCACACGCTTAAAATTTATTACGATCTCGACGAGCACCAGGTAGCCTCGTGGATGAAGCAGGCAGCCGCGAACCCCTTTGTCGGGGGGAAGAAACGATGATTAAAATGGAAGACATCAGGCGGGGGTAGGCCAAACTTCGAGGAGCAACGAGTCCATGGACAACACGCGAGTATTCAAAATGGCTTTCGCGAGCGTCTACCCGCATTACATCGCCAAGGTGGAGAGAAAGGGGCGTACGAAGGAGGAGTTGCATGCCATCATCCACTGGCTCACGGGCTACGATGAACAGGCGCTGCAACAGCAGATCGACAAGAAGGTCGACTTCGAGACTTTCTTCGCCCGGGCACCACGGATCAACCCGAACGTATCCAAGATCACCGGACTGATCTGCGGCTACCGGGTGGAGGAGATCGAGGATCGACTCATGCAACAGATCCGCTACCTGGACAAACTGGTGGATGAACTGGCCAAGGGAAGGGCCATGGACAAAATCCTGAGGAAGTGAGCCTCGGCGCCGTGCTGTACATCAATTCCAGCTCGGCTGGACGCCAAGCCCTAGCGGCTGCGGAGGGACTGGAGATTGGCGCGGAGGGCCTGGGCGGTGGGTGCGTCGGTGGAGGCGAGGGCGGTGAGTTCCAGGTCTGCATCGTCGAGCGCGCCGGCTTGGGAGAGCAGGACGGCGAGGAGCAGGTGATTGGCGGGATGCAGGCGGCGGGCGGTTTCGATTTCAGTGGCGGCCTCGGCGCTGGTGACCTGGAAGCGGGCTTCGGGCGCGGGCGGCTGGGGGGAGCGCAACGACTTGCCGCCGATCTGGGCGGTGACCTGCCAGTTGTAAATTCTGCCGCGGGCCAGCGGCTTGGCGGGTTGCCATTCGGCGGTGGTGATGGCCGGGCTGGAGGCGACCTTCTCGAAATTCTCGTCGAACACCGCGACCTTGTATTGCGTGGCGCCGGGGACGGCCTGCCAGCGGAAGGTGGGCTGCGCGCCCAGTACGGTGGTGCCTACCGGGGCGGTGACGTCGAAGGCCTTGGCCTCGCCGGCGGACCCGAGCAGTACGCCGCGGCGCGCAATCAGCCGGTCCAGCACGGGGGCGCGCTGCAGTTGGCGGGTGGTGCGCGCCAATTCCAGGGCTGCCAGTTGTTCGGCGGGCAGGGCGGGTTCGGCAGGCGCAGCCTGTTGGGCCACGGATGCCGGCGGTGGGCTGTTCTTTGCGCTGGTCTGTGCGCTGGTCTGTGCGCTGGTCTGAACCTGGCGCAGCGTGCGGACACCGAGGCCGGCGGCCAGAATGACTCCGGCGGCGATGGCGGCATATTGGAGCCAGCGGCTGGGCTTGCGCCGGACGGGCAGTTGCACCACTGCGGCTGGGGCGGGTGACAGTTGGGCGGGCGAAAGTTGGGCTCGGAACGCAGCGAGATCCGCCACTTCGGCGCGGCAGAGCGGGCACTCGGCGAGGTGCTGTTGCACGTCCGGTGTGGCTTTGCCTTCCGCGCCGGCGGCGATCTGGTCGTAGTCGAGATGCTCAGAGAGGTCGAGGCGCAGTGCAGTTAACGCCGGAGCCAGTCCCGCGGCCGCTGCCAGACGGTCGCGGCAGACCGGGCACTGCAGCAGGTGCGCATCCACGGATAGCAATTCCGCCGCTGCCAGGGTTCGGGCCTGGTAGCCGGTGAACTGCGCTTCCGTGAGATGAGCCGTATTCTTCATGTTGCGTATACCTATTCTGAAGTCGATAATTGCCGCATATTACCAGTCTGCTAATTACTAGCCTACGATAATCGATATTTACCACCGATTCTACGGGTTAAACGCTCGCGGGCGGATTTTCTCAAATTGATCACCTGCTGGCGGGTGACGCCGAGCAGGTCCGCGATGGCCAAATCTTCCAGTGGCAGGCGGTTCCACAGGAGCGGGAACTCGTCCGCGGTGAAGCCGAGGAGTTCGCCGATTTCGGGGATTCCGGCGATCCCGGTGAGCGGCAGCAGGGCCAGCGCAGGGGCGGAATCGCCGGCGCGCAGGTTCAGCAGCAGGGCGACGCGCTGGGCGCGGGGGAGTTCGCGGATCTGAGTCCAGAGTTCCCCGAGCCAGCGGGTGAGTTCGAGGCGATGGACCGGATCGGGATCGCCGGATTCGACATCGCGGGCGCTGCTTTCGGCGGCGGCGGCGGGGTCGTCGACTCCCCACAGGAAGGCGACGATGCCGACCAGTTCGTCAAATTCGATGGGGGCGGCAAAGCGGTCGAAGATGCGGGTCAGCAAGTCGGCCGGATGGATGGTGTTGGGGCCGCGCGGGAGGTCGGCGAGCAGGTCGCGCCAGTTGCCGAGGGCCTCGGCTGCGGCGGGGCGTGCCTCTTCCCGCTGCCACAGTTGATAGCCGCAGAGCCAGGTGGCGAAGCCGTTATCCCAGATGGCGAAGCGCCCGTCGTTGTTCAACAGGTAACGGAGGCGGGTCTTGAGGCGGTGGCGATTGGGGTACTTGCGGCGGAGGTACTCATTGCAGGCGTGGTAGGCGGCGACGGCGGTATAGCCGGCAAAGGAGCCGATCAGTTGTTCCGCGGGCGCGTGTTTCATGGTGCGGAGACGGCTCAGGAGTTCGAGCACGACGTCTGAGGAGACGTCTTCGATGTCCTGCGATTCGGCGCGTCCCTGAAAGGCGAGTTTGTAGCGAACCACGCGGAGAATTCCCGGTTGGGCGTGCTCGACCACAAGCGCTGCGAGCAGGGCTTCGGCGCGCTCGGCGTCGGTGCATTCGATAAATTGCCTGAGGAGATCGTCTACCGGAGTTGCCATCGCTTCCGACTAGTGACGGTGGATTGATTTAAGGGTATCATTGGGCGCATCGGATTGGCTGGGGCAAGGCTTCGCCTGTCGCGGTTTTTCCCATTTGCGTTAGGCTGGTAGAGTCACGAGTATGGCGGGGTAAATATGTCAGGATTAGTCGCAATTGCGTTATTCGCGGCGGCGCTGCCGTCGGCGGTGGTGCTGCAACCGGTGGCGAACATGTACAGCCGCCCGTCGCTGGATGCCGATGTGGTGTCGCAGGCCATCTATGGGGCCAACGTCGGCCTGCTGGAGCAGAAGGACGGCTGGGCGCACATCCGCACGGGCGACGATTACACGGGGTGGACGCCGCTCACGGCGCTGCTGCCGGGCAAGCCCTACGCGAGCAGCGGCAAGGTGGCGGAGGTGCAGAGCCTGTTCGCGCACATCTACCGCGAGGCGAGCGTCACCAAGCACGCGCCGCTAATCACGATTCCCTTTGAGAGCAAGCTGGAAGTGGTGGGAGGCGGAGAGGCGGAGGCGCGGTGGCTGCAGGTGCGGTTGCCAGACGACCGCGCGGGATGGGTGCAGGCGGGCGATGTATCGCTCGCGCCGAAGCACATGACGATCGCCGAGACGCTGGAGTTTTCCCGGAAGTTCCTCGGGCTGCCCTACACGTGGGGCGGCACTTCCAGCTATGGCTACGATTGCTCGGGCTTTTCGCAGATGCTGGGACGGCGGCGCGGCGTGAGTTTACCGCGTGATGCGCAGCCGCAGGCGGAGTGGAGCGGCGTGGTGGCGGTGGAGCGCAAGGATCTGCAACCCGGCGACCTGCTCTATTTCGGGAGTTCGGAAAAGAAGATCACCCATACCGGGATTTACATGGGCGAAGGAAAGTTTATCAACGCCACCACGCATCTGACGCCGATGGTCCGCATCGACGATCTGAACGATCCGAATTGGACGAACCTGCTGGTGGCGGCACGGAGAGTGAAATGAATCGCCGGAAATTCTTGACCGCATCCGCCGCCGCGCCGGCATTAGCCGGTATGGAAGCGCTGGCCGCCCCCGCGGCGAAGACCACGCTGACCACGAGCATTCAGCGCCTGAATCTGCAGCATACCTGGACCACGACGATGTCTTCGAGCGCGTTTCGCGACACGCTGCAGGTGGCGTATGCGCATGGCGGCATCACGGGGCATGGAGAGGGCGCGCCGATTGTGCGCTATCACGAGGACGCAGTGGCCGCGCGCAAGGCGGTGGAGAGCGTGCGCGAACTGCTGCTGGCCGCGGACCCGATGCAATTCGGCAAGTTGATGGCGGAAGTTTTCCGCAAAGTGCCGGGCGATTGGGCGGGCAAGGCGGCGATCGATATCGCGGTGATGGATTGGGTGGGGCAGAAGCTGGGCATCCCGCTCTATTCGTATTTCGGGCTGGATCCCAAGGACACGCCGCTGACCACGTTTTCGATCGGCATCGATACGCCGGAGATCACGAAGCAGAAGACGGCGGAGGCGGCGGATTTCCCGATCCTGAAGGTGAAGGTGGGGCTGGCCACGGACGAGGCGACCATCGAAGCGGTGCGCTCCGTCACCAAGAAGCCGTTGCGGGTGGATGCCAACGAAGGCTGGAAGGACAAGGAAGAGGCGGTCCGCAAGATCAACTGGCTGGAGAAGATGGGGGTGGAGTTCATCGAGCAGCCGATGCCGGCGGAGATGATCGAGGAGACGCGCTGGATCCGCAGCCGCGTGCACATCCCGATCATTGCCGATGAGGCGTGCCAGCGGGCGAGCGATATCCCGAAATTGAAGGAAGCGTTTGACGGGGTCAACGTGAAGCTGGATAAGAGCGGCGGCATCCTGGAGGCTTACCGCATGATCCAGATTGCGAAGGCGCTGGGGATGAAGACGATGCTGGGCTGCATGGTGAGCAGTTCGGTGAGCGTGACGGCGGCGGCGCACCTTTCGCCGCTGGTGGATTTCGCGGACCTGGACGGCAACCTGCTGATCTCTAACGATCCGTTTCACGGCGTGCTGGTGAAGCAGGGCAAGCTCATTCTTCCCAAGGGCGCGGGGCTGGGGCTGACTCCCGCGTGATGCGGGAATGAGCGGCTCGCTGCCACGCAGTATACTGGCAGGTTCATGAGTCACTATCTGGCGATCGATTTGGGCGCCGAGAGCGGGCGCGCTCTTCTGGGTACCCTGGCGGGCGGTAAGCTCGCGGTGGAAGAACTGCACCGATTTGCGAATACGCCGGTGCAGGTGCATGGCGCGCTGTACTGGGATACGCTGCGGCTGTGGCACGAGATCCAAAAGGGAATCGCGGTGGCCACGCGCGAGCGCAGGTTGAAGCTGGATGGGATCGGCGTGGACACCTGGGGCGTGGACTTCACGCTGCTGGGGGGCGATGGCACGCTGGTGGAATTGCCGCGCCATTATCGCGATGCGCGCAACAACGGCATCATGGAGAAGGCCTTTCAACTGGTGCCGCGCGAGGAAGTCTTCGCGCACACGGGAATCCAGTTCATGCAGATCAACTCGCTTTTCCAGCTCTTTGCGATGCGCCTGGGCGCCGCGCCATCGCTCGCGGTGGCGAAGCAGTTGCTGCACACGCCGGACCTGTTCAACTACTGGCTGACCGGTGTGGCCAAGAGCGAGGCCACGATCGCGAGCACGTCACAGTTCTTCGATCCAAAAACGATGACGTGGGCCGAGGAATTGATGGCGAAGCTGGATCTGCCCTACCAGATCCTTTGCCCGATCATCTCGCCGGGTACGCTGTTGGGCAATACGTTGGACGAGCCGCACACGCCGGTCTACGCGACCGCGGGTCACGATACGGCGGCGGCGGTGGCGGCGGTGCCGGCGGCGGGCGGGAATGACTGGTGCTACATCAGTTCCGGGACGTGGTCGCTGATGGGCCTCGAACTCGACGAGCCCGTCATCAACGAGCATTCGCTGGCGGCGAATTACACCAACGAAGTGGGCGTGGAAGGCAAGATCCGCTTCCTCAAGAACATCGCGGGGCTGTGGCTGTTGCAGGAGTGCCGCAAGGCGTGGGCGGAGGAAGGCGCGGAGTACAGCTACGAACAGCTGGCGCGCATGGCCGGCGAGGCGCGGGCGTTCACGGCGCGGATCGATCCCAACGCGTTTCTGGAGCCGGGCGGGATGCCGGCGAAGATCGCGGAGTACTGCCGCCGCACCGGGCAGGAACCGCCGGCCACGCACGGCGAATATGCGCGCGCGATTCTGGAGAGCCTGGCGCTCTGCTACCGGCAGGTGCTGGAGAATCTGGAAGCGCTCTCGGGGCGGAAGATCGCGGTGATTCACATTGTGGGCGGCGGCTCCCGCAATGGGCTGCTGAACCAGTTTGTGGCGGATTGCACGGGCCGGCGCGTGATTGCGGGGCCGGGCGAAGCGACGGCGATCGGCAACATTCTGGTGCAGGCGATGGGCGCGGGCGAACTGAAAGGTCTGGAAGAGATTCGCGCGGTGGTGCGGAACTCCTTCGAGCTGACGGCGGTGGAACCGCATCCCGGCGCGGAGTGGGAGCAGGCCTACCAGCGGTATCGTGCGCAAGTAGGGTAATGGCGGCGGTTTTGCGCTGGACGTGAAGTTAAGAATACTTCATGATTTCGGCGCAAATGGCGCCATTTCCGAGAGACGCGCGTCTCAAACTTGGGTTTAATAGAGACATATGCGCTATCTGTGTGGGTTGTTGGCTCTATTTCTGTATCTGGGTGCGTCCGCGAACGCCCAAATGTCCGGGCGCATCAGCGGATCGGTGGTGGATGCGGCCGGCGCCGCGGTTCCCGGTGCGGACGTCGAGTTGTATCTGGCGGGCGGACAGAAGCCGCTGTTGGTCACCAAGACAGCGGGCGATGGGCAGTACAACCTGATCGGCGTGCGTCCGGCGGAATACGATCTCACGGTGACGGCGAAGGGCTTCGTCAAATCCACGCTGCGGCGCATCACGGTGGACGCGGCGCGTGAAACCGATGTGCCGCGGCTCAAGCTCGAACTGGCCACACTGACACAGAACGTGGAGGTTTCGGCTGAGGTGGAGAGCGTCAATGTCGCGACCGCCGAAGTCTCCAACACGGTGAGCATGGAGCAGATCAAGAACCTGCCGATTCTGGATCGCGACGTGCTTTCGATCATGCAGACGCAGGCGGGGGTGGTCTCGGGCAACTCATACACGACGATCAACGGGCTGCGCACTTCGTACTCCAACATGACGCTCGATGGCGTCAACATTCAGGACAACTACGTGCGCGACAATGCGCTCGATTACACGCCGAACAAGTTGCGCGTGGGGCAGGTGCGGCAGATGACGATGGTCACCGCCAATCCCACGGCGGCGGCATCGGGCGGTGCGACCGAAACGGCGTTCTCCACCCCGAGCGGCGGCAACGATTTTCATGGAGAGGTCTTCTGGTACAACCGCAACAACCACTTCGCGGCCAACGACTGGTTCAATAATCAGGCGGGCATCGGGCGTCCGTTCCTGAACCAGAATCAGTTCGGCGGAGATATCGGCGGACCGGTGCGGAAAGACAAGCTCTTCTTCTACGCGAGCTATGAGGCGATCCGCTCACACCAGCAGTTGCCGCAGGATTATGCGGTGCTGACACCCTCGGCGCGCGCCGGGAATTTCACGTACAACTCCGGCGGGACTTCGCATTCGGTCAATCTGCTGGCGCTGAAGGGGCTGACGGGAGTGGATTCGGGGATTCAGTCGCTGCTGGCGCTGGTGCCGACGACGATCAATAATTCCGACGTGGGCGACGGGCGCAATACGGGCGGCTACCGCTTCAATCAGCGTGACAACGAACTGCTGGACAACGTGACGGGCAAGGTGGATTACAACATCAATACGCGGCACGCGATCAGCGGGACCTACGCGCACAACCGGGATAACTCGGACCGTCCGGACGTCTCCAATAACTATGGCATCGCGCCGGCAGTGACTGGTCCGACGCATGCCGATTTCGTAGCCTTCTCCTGGCGCTGGACTCCGGGCGCCACGCTCACCAACGAACTGCGCGGCGGCTTCAATCTGACGTACGGCTACTTCCTCAATTCGCAGAACAAGGTGCCGTACATTCTGACGGGGATGAGCTTTACGGACCCGGTCAACGAGTTTCAGACACAGGGGCGCACCACCAACACCTACAACATCTCCGACGATGCCGCGTGGCAGCACGGCAAGCACTACATCCAATTTGGATTTCACGCGCAGCATATCGGCGTGGAATCGTACGATGAGGCGGGCGTGATTCCTACCTTCAGCCTGGGGATGGGTTCCAATCAGCCTGCGTTGGTGCGCCGCGACTTACCGGGCGTCTCCACTACGGATCTGGGCACCGCCAACCAACTGCTCGCCACGCTGGGCAGTTACATCGATGGCTACAGCCAGACCTTCAACGTTGCCAACAGGAATTCGGGGTATGTCAGCAAGCAGCCATTTCTGCGCCACTTTCTGGATAACGATTATTCTTTCTACGTGCAGGATAAGTGGAAGGTCTCGCGCAGGCTCACGGTTACGCTTGGTCTGCGTTATCAGTTGCCCGGCGTAGTGGATGAACGCGATTCGCTGGAACTCTCTCCCGTGATGCAGGGCACAGCAGAGGCTACGCTGCTTTCGAATGCAAGCCTGAACTATGCGGGCTCTACCGCAGGGCGTCCGTGGACCAACCGCGAGTATAAGGAGTTCGCGCCCAATATCGGCATGGCCTGGGATGTGTTCGGCAATGGCAAGACTGCGCTGCGCGGCGGCTATTCGCTGAGCTACGTGAACGATCAGGCGATTCTGTCGCCGCAATCGCTGCTCGAATTGAACAACGGGTTGCAGGGCCTTTCCACCGCCACGGGACTGAATAATCGCGTCTCGACGGGGTTGCCCGCGGTGACCGTGCCGACCTTTCAGGTTCCGCTCAAGGTGTCGGATAACTACGCCAATAACCCTTTCAATACGGTGGGGATGATCGATCCCACGTTGAAGCATCCGAAGGTGCAGCAGTATTCTTTCGGAATCCAGCACGATATCAAGGGCACGATCCTGGAAGCGCGCTATGTGGGCAACCACGTGGTGGGCGCGTACCGCGCGTTCGATTTCAATCAGGTGGTGATCAACTCCAACGGGTTGTTGACGGACTTCCTGAAGGCGCAGAATAACGGTTTGCTGGCTCAGGCATTGGGCAAGGGCTTCCTGCCGGCCTACAACGCCACGATACCCGGCAGCCAACCCCTGACGGTGCTGAATAAGCTGGCGAAGGGCGCGCTGACGGACGCCAACGCACAGTATTACATCTCCACCGGCGAGGTTGGCGAACTGGCGACTTACTATCAAACCAACGGGTACAATCCAGCCAATGCCGTGCAGTTCTTTCAGAACCCGAACGCACTGGGAACGGATCTGCTGACCAATTACTCCAGTTCCAGTTACAACTCGCTGCAGGTGGAACTCAAGCACCACACGCAGAAGGGCCTGTTCTTCGAATCCAATTACACGTTTTCCAAAGTGCTGAGCGATGCGGATGGCGATTCGCAGAGCCGGTTGCAGCACTTTCTCGATCTCGCCAATCCCAAGATTGAGCGCTCCCGCGCCAACTTCGATCTGACCCACATGATCAAAGCCGATGGCTATTACGAACTGCCGTTCGGCAAGGGCCACAAGCTGCAATACCGTCCGTTGAATCGCGTGATCGGCGGCTGGATTATCGGCGCCACCATGGTGTGGCAGTCGGGAGCGCCTTTCTCGATTCTCTCGGGACGCGGCACGCTGAACCGGGAATCGCGATCCTACTACAACACTGCGAATACGAGCCTGAATCGCGGCCAACTCGATTCGATCGTCGCGTTCCAGATGACGGGCGATGGTCCGATGATGATTGCGAAAACGGCGATCAATGCTTCCGATGGCACGGGCGTCAATACCGACGGGTCGCCGAATTTCACCGGGCAGGTGTTCAGCAATCCGGGCGCGGGCACGTTGGGAGTGTTGCAGCGCCGCCTCTTCGACGGTCCGTGGACCTTCACGACCGACATGCGGCTGAAGAAGACGATCCAGATCAAAGAGTCAAAGCACGTGGAATTGAATATGGATGCGATCAACTCGCTCAATCATTCGACGTTTTATGTGGGCGATCAGAATATCAACTCCACCACGTTCGGCGTGGTCGGCTCCATGTTCTACGGACAGCGCGTGGTGCAGTTCGGCGCGCACTACACATTCTGATGCAACAACTAATGGAGCAACTCGGCGCGGCCCGCGTTTACGATCTGGGCCAGCCGTATTTTACGGGCATGCCGCACTGGCCGGCGCATCCGCCGTTCCTCTTCGGGCTGACCAAGCGGCACGGTGATAGTGTCGGTCCGGCGGGAAATAGCTCGGCCGCCGACGCCATTGCGATGGGCAGTCACGTGGGCACGCACATCGACGGGCTCTGCCACTTTTCGTGCGGCGGAAAATTGCATGGGGGCGCGGAAGTGGAGCTGCTGCAATCCTATGTGGGCGGCCTGCAGAAGTTCTCCATGGAGACGGTAGCTCCGATTTTGCGGCGCGGGGTGCTGTTGGACGTTGCGGGCGCGGCGCCGCTTGCCGCCGAGTGCGAGATTACGCCGGAGCAACTGGCGGCGGCTTGCAAGACAGAGATTCGTGCGGGCGACGTAGTGCTGCTGCGCACGGGCTGGGCGCAGTATTTCGAGGACGCGCGCCGGTTTGTCAACGACACGCGCAATCCCGGGCCGGGCCTCGCGGCCGCGCGGTGGTTGAGCGAGCGCGGCATCTTCGCGGCGGGCAGCGATACGGTGGCGTTCGAAAAATCGCCGGTCCCCTCCATGCCGGTGCATGTGCACCTGCTGGTGGAGAGCGGGATTCACATCATCGAGTGCCTGAACCTGGAAGAACTGGCGGCGGCCGGCGTCACGGAGTTCCTGTTCATCGGAGTGCCGATGAAGATTCGCGGTGCTACCGGGGCTCCGGTGCGTCCGCTGGCAATTGTGACGCGGTAGCGGCGCGGAGCGGAGAGCAGATCAGCCAGAGGGACGAGAGCAGGAACCCGCCTGCCCCGATCCACATCGTGGTGCGGATTCCGAGGGACTCCGCGAGCATTCCGCCGGTCAGCGCACCGAGCGGAAGGATTCCTTGAAACACGAGGTGCATGGCGGAGTTGACGCGGCCTAGCAGTGGCGCGGGTGTGACCTGCTGCCGCAGCGTGAGTTCGTTGATGCTGTACACGGCCCACGCCATATCGAGCGACTGCGAGAGGGAGAGGAACGCGACGCAGAGCGCGCGAGGGCCGTGGGGCGAGCGGCATCAGCAGTACCGCAATTCCGCTGACGAGGGCGGAGGCGATCAGCGTACGTCCCGCGCCGAAGCGCCGTGAAAGCCGGGCTGCGACCAGGGCGCCGCAGAGACTGCTGATTCCTCCAATGGAGATGACCGCGCCGAGAAGCGCGGCGTTTAGACCAAGCACGCGGATGGCGAAGACGATGTAGAGGCTGCTGATGAAGCCCAGGAAGAATGCACCAGTCGCGCTGCGCCGCAGCAGCGCCTTGAGGAGGGGCTGGTTCCAGGCGAAGCGCAGTCCGGCCGAAATCTCCTGGCCGATGTGCGATGCGAGGGCGGGGGAGGGCGGCGGCTCCCGGCGTGAGATGGTGGCGATGGAGAGTGCGGACGCGAAGAAGGAGAGCGCGTCGAAGAGGATCGCCAGGGGCGCGGTGATCCACTGTACCAGCAGTCCCGTGATACCGGGTCCGGCGACTTCGGCGAGGCTCTCGGTCAATGCCATGCGCGAGTTGCCTTCCACCAGTTGGGACTCGTCCACTAAGTGGGGAAGATAGGCCTGGTAACTGACATCGAAGCTGACGGTCATGATCCCGGTGAGTGCCGCGATGCAGTATAACTGGCCCATGCTGAGTTGGTGCAGGATCGCCGCAAGGGGAATGGTGGCCAGCAGCAGGCCGCGGCCGAGATCGGTGGCGATCAGGATGGGACGGCGGCGGATGCGGTCGGCCCAGGCTCCGGCGAAGAGGCCGAAGAGTAGAATCGCGGCGGCGCCGGCGCCGCTGAGGATGCCCATCTGGCGGGGCGAGGCGCCGAGCACCAGCACGGCTGTGAGCGGCAGGCCTTCGCGAGTGATGCGCGAGCCGAATTGAGAGATAGCCTGGCCGGTCCAGAGTTTGAGAAAGTCGCGATCGATCTTGAACCGGCCGGGAAGCACCTAAACAGTGTGCCACGGGCGGCGGGATTATACTGTGCGTATGTGGCGTACCCTCTGTGTCCTCGTACTACTGTCGGCAGGAAACTGCTTCTCGCAGGCTCCTCATTTGCTGCTGCGCAAACCAGCTCTGAGCCGTACGCAGGTCGTGTTCTCTTATGCGGGCGACTTATGGAGCGTGGCGCGCGAGGGTGGCGAGGCGCGCCGGCTGACAGCCGGTCCGGGAGTTGAGACCGATCCGTATTTCTCGCCGGACGGTACGCAGATCGCCTTCACGGGCGAGTACGACGGCAATGTGGATGTCTACACGATCCCCGCGTCTGGTGGAGTGCCCAAGCGGCTGACGTATCACCCCGGGCCGGACTCTGCGGCGGGCTGGAGCGCGGACGGCAAGCGTGTGCTCTTCACCTCGTCCCGCAGCAGCAGCAACGACGGCGAGCATCTCTACACGATCTCCGCCGAGGGCGGCGGTCTGCCGGAGGAGTTGCCGCTGCCGCTTGCCGAGGAAGGTTCCTATTCGCCGGATGGCAGCCACATTGCGTACGTGCCGCTCTTTCAGTGGCAGGAAGCCTGGAAGCGCTATCGCGGCGGCCAGACGCGCAAGATCTGGATCGCGAATCTGGCGGATTCGAGCATCGTCAAGATCCCGCGGGATAATTCGAATGACTTTAACCCGATGTGGGTCGGGGAGAAGGTCTACTTCCTCTCTGACCGCGAAGGGCCGGTCGCGTTGTTTGTCTACGACACAAAGTCCGCGAAGGTGACGCGTGTGGTTGAGAATCGTGGGCTGGATTTCAAATCGGCGGCGGCGGGTCCGGGTGCGATCGCCTACGAGCAGTTCGGTGAGCTGCATCTCTACGATTTGAAAACGGGGCAGTCGAAGGCGCTGGTGGTCACTTTGGCGGGCGACTTGCCGGAGGTGCGGCCGCACTTCGTGAGCGTTGCCAAACGCTTGAAGAATGCAGACATCTCGCCCAGTGGCGCGAGGGCGGTGTTTGAGGCTCGCGGCGAGATTCTCACTGTGCCGGCGGAGAAGGGCGAGCCGCGCAATCTGACGCAGACGCCGGGGGCGATGGAGCGCGAACCGGTCTGGTCGCCGGACGGACAGAGCATCGCCTATCTTTCCGATGAGACCGGAGAGCAAATGCTCTACATTCGCGAGCAGGATGGCTCGGGCGCGGTCAGGAAACTGCCCCTCGGTGCGAAGGCATTCTATTCGACGCCGCGCTGGTCGCCCGACAGTAAGAAGATCGCGTATCTGGATAATCACAACCATCTGTACTACATCGATCTGGAGGAGAAGAAGCCGGTATTAGTAGAGACCGACTATTACTTCAGCAACACCGGGTTGGCTCCGGTGTGGTCCCCGGATAGTAACTGGCTGGCCTATGCCAAGTCATTGAAGAGCCACCTGAGCGCGATCTTCCTCTACTCGCTGGCGGAGAAGAAGAGCGCTCAGATTACGGACGGTATGAGCGACGCGGCGAGTCCGGAATTCGACCGGGGCGGGAAGTACCTCTTCTTCACGGCGAGCACTAACTCCGGCCCCGCCATGCAGCCGGATATCGAAGGCTTCTCTCGACCGGTTCAGTCCAGCGTCTATCTGGCGGTGTTGGGCAAGGCGACCGCCTCGCCCTTCGCGCCTGAGAGCGACGAGGAGAAGAAGAAAGAAGAGCCCAAGAAGGAAGACGCCAAGAAGGAAGAACCGAAGAAGGACGAGGCAAAGAAGGAAGAGCCCAAGAAAGAAGACAAGGTCGAGGTGCAGGTGGACTTGGCCGGCATCGACCAGCGAATTCTGGCGCTTCCGATGCCGGCGCGCCATTACGTGGGCTTACTCGGCGGCAAAGCGGGTGTGGTGTTTGCGGTGGAAGGCCCGCCGGCTTCGGCGGAAGGAGATGCGGTCTACACCGTGCACCGCTTCGATTTGAGTAAGCGTAAGGCCGATGTGGCGATCGGGGGCGTGAAGTTCTTCCAGGTCTCGGCGACGGGGGAGAAGATTCTCTACCAGCAGGGCGATAAGTGGGCGATCGCCGAGCCGCCCGCGATGCCGGAAGGGTCGGGTTCCACGGGTTCGCCGGGGAACGAAAAGACGCTCCGCACTGGGGAACTGGAAGTGAAAGTGGATCCGGCCGCAGAGTGGAAGCAGATGTTCCACGAGACGTGGAGGATCGAGCGGGACTACTTCTACGATCCGCACTATCACGGCCTGGATCTTACGGCGGCGGAAGAGCGCTACAGCGTCTATCTGAGCGGGCTGGCTTCGCGCGCGGACTTGAATTACCTGATGGCGGAGATGCTGGGCAACCTGACCGTGGGCCATCTGTTCCTGGGCGGTGGCGATAAGCCCGATGTGAAGCGGATCTCGACCGGATTACTCGGAGCGGATTACAAGGTGGAGAATGGCCGCTTCCGCCTGGCGCGGATCTACAACGGAGAGAACTGGAATCCGGATCTGAAGGCGCCGCTGACGCAACCTGGATTGAATGTGGCGGTGGGGGATTACCTGCTCGCCGTGAACGGGCGCGAACTGCGGTCCACGGACAATCTCTATAGCTGCTTTGAAGCGACGGCCGGGAAGACGGTCACGTTGAGGATAGACGCAGATCCCACGGGCGCGAACGCACGCGAGATCAAGGTGGTGCCCATTGACGACGAATCGCGCCTGCGGCATCTGGCGTGGGTGGAGGGGAACCGTCGCAAAGTGGAGCAGGCTACCAATGGCCGCGTGGCGTACATCCATATGCCCGATACCGCGCGCGGCGGCTACACCAGTTTCATGCGCTACTTTTTCGCGCAGGTGGGCAAGGATGCGGCGATTATCGACGAGCGCTTTAATCATGGCGGCGCGCTTGCCACCGATATCATCGAGTACCTGCAGCGCAAGCCTATGAGCATTGCGATGAGCCGCGAAGGCGCCGATTTCGTGCAGCCGCAGGGCGCGATCTTCGGTCCGAAGGTGATGATCATCAATGAATTCGCGGGTTCCGGCGGCGACGCCATGCCGTGGTATTTCAGGCGCGCGGGCGTGGGCAAGTTGATCGGGCAGCGCACCTGGGGAGGATTAGTGGGCTTGATGGGGTACCCGGAACTGATGGATGGCGGCGCGGTCATGGCGCCGAGCGCGGCGATCTGGAATCCGAACGGCACATTCGATGT
>CAIRBY010000784.1 GCA_903876865.1 uncultured Acidobacteriia bacterium | reverse complement strand
GCCGTGGGCCGGGATTTTTCGCCCTTGCGGGCTGGGGGAAAAAGACTGATTCGCCTGACAGGCCACGAACAACGATGGCCTGTCCCACTCGGGGAGAACTATGACAGCAGAGGTGTTGCGGACGGGGATCGAGGGGCGGGTGTTGCGGGTGCGGATGGCGCGGGCGGGGAAGCGCAACGCGCTGGATCTGGCGCTGTGCCGGGGGCTGGTGGCGGCCGTGGAAGAGGCGGCGGGGAATCCGCGGGTGGGGGCGATTCTGTTGACGGGGGAGGGTCCGGCGTTCTGCGCGGGGATGGACCTGCACGAGATCGAAGTGGGCGGCGATTCGGCGGAGATGGACGCGGTCCACGAGCAACTGTT
Organism: uncultured Acidobacteriia bacterium; assembly: GCA_903876865.1. Lineage (GTDB taxonomy): Bacteria > Acidobacteriota > Terriglobia > Bryobacterales > Bryobacteraceae > Solibacter. The sequence continues at coordinate 9,946 of CAIRBY010000784.1, read as the reverse complement.
CACGCTGGGGGGACGGATCACGAAGCCGCTGATTGCGGCGGTGCGCGGGGCGGCAGTGGGTGGCGGGAGCGGCCTGGCGGCGAATTGCCACATCGTGGTGGCGGGTGCGGATGCGCGCTTCGGGCTGACGGAGATCCGGCTGGGGCTGTGGCCGTTTCTGATTTTCCGGGCGGTGTGCGCGGCGCTGGGCGAGCGGCGGACGGTGGAACTGGCATTGACGGGCAGGGTCTTCGGGGCGGCGGAGGCGCGGGAGATGGGGCTGGTGCACGAGGTGGCGGAAGATCCCGAGGCGCGGGCGCTGGAGATCGCGCGGGAGGTCTCGGAGTTTAGTCCTACAGCGATAGAAAATGGCCTGGCGTTCGTGCACCGGGTGCGGGGGCTGGATTCGGCGGAGGCGGGCGAGGTGGCGCGGGAAGTGCGGGCGCGGCAGTTCCGGGGGGAGGATTTCCGGGAGGGGATCCACGCGTTCCGGGAGAAGCGGCGTCCCGAGTGGCCGTCTCTTCCGAAATAGGGCGGCGTCACTCAAATATTGTGGATACCGGCTACCATATATGGTGGCTGTGGGAAGTTTGATACCGAATGGAGTGGTGGGGGTGCTTTACTTTTCCCTGGATCGCGTTTAGTATAGTTACAACTCTCCCCCGAGCCAAGCGAGGTAAACGGCTTTGCTGAAACTGAAACGCGTCGAATTACAGGGTTTTAAATCCTTCTGCGATCGCACCGAACTCCGCTTCAACGGCGAGGGCGTGGCGGCCATTGTAGGGCCGAACGGGTGCGGCAAGAGCAACATCAGCGATGCCATCAGCTGGGTGCTGGGCGAGCAATCTGCCAAGAGCCTGCGCGGCACGCGGATGGAGGACGTAATTTTCGCGGGCACGCGCGACCGCAAGCCGCTGGGGATGGCCTACGTCACGATGACGCTGGTGGACCCGGACCTGTATAACGAGAACGCGGCGCACAAGCTGCAACCGGTAGAGGGCGGGGGACCGCAGAAGAACGCGGAGGTCACGATCACGCGGCGGCTTTACCGTTCGGGCGAAAGCGAATACCTGATCGACGGGCGGGCGGCGCGGCTGCGCGACATTCAGGAACTGTTCATGGGCACCGGGCTGGGACCGGAAAGCTACGCCATCATCGAGCAGGGGCGGATCGGGCAGATTCTGAGTTCGAAGCCGCAGGACCGGCGCGGAGTGATCGAGGAAGCGGCCGGAATCACGAAATTCAAGACCAAGAAGCGGCTGGCTGAGGCGAAGCTGGAAGGCGCGAAGCAGAACCTGGCGCGCGTCTACGACATTCTGGAAGAAGTCACGCGGCAGGTGAATTCGCTGAAGCGGCAGGCGTCCAAGGCCAAGCGCTACGGTGAATTGAAGACGGAACTGGAGACGCGGCTGCGGGTGGTGCTCTCGGGCAAGTACCGGCTGCTGGAAGCGGACGCGGCGAAGACGTCCAACGATCTGACTTTGGCGGCGACGGAACTGAAGGCGCTGACGGAGCAGGTGGCGGAGCGCGAGAAGGCGCACGAGCGGCAGCAGGCGGCGTGCTACGAAGTGGAGCAGCGGCTGACGGAATCGCGCCAGCAGTTGGCGGAGCGGCAGGTGGAGGCCGAGCGCACGCGCGGGCGGCTGGAATCGCAGGTGAAGGAAAGCGGCGCGATGGAGCACCGCATCGCGCAGAACGAAAAAGATTCGCACGATCTGGGCCTGCGATTGGACGCGCTGGATGTGGAGATCAGCGGCCACAAAAAGAACGTGGAAGAGCTGGCGGCGCAGATTGCGCAATCGCGCGCGCGGATGACGGAGATCAACCAGCAGCGCGAGGGATTGCAGCAGAAGGTGCGCGAGCGCGAGCGGGCGATCGAGACGGGGCGGCAGGCGATTCTGCGGCTGCTGGGCGAGGCCTCGACGCTGAAGAACCAGCTGGCGCAGATTGACGAATACCTGGCCGGGATCGACCGCGAGACGGCGCGCTCGACGCGTGAAGAGCAGGTGGCGGCGGCGGAGATCGAGCGGCTGAACGGGGCGAAGCAGCAGCTTTCCGAGACCTTGACGCAGCGGCAGCTGGAACTGGAAACGGTGACGGGCGAGCGGCGGAAGACGGAACAGGAGCTGGCGGACCGGCGGCGGCTGGCGGGCGAGTTGCGGCGCGAGATCGACGGGGTGAAGACGGAAGTGAGCCAGGTGCGGGCGCGCAAGGAATCGCTCGAGCAGGTGCTGGCGCATCGCACGTACACCACGGAGAGCGTGAAACGGCTGTTTGCCTCGCTGGAAAAGGGCAAGGCCGACGATCTGAAGCCGATGGGCGTGCTGGCGGATTACGTGGAAGTGGATCCGCAGTTTGAAAAGCCGGCGGAAGAGTTCCTGCACGAGGAACTGGAATACGTGGTGGTGCAGAACTGGCAGCAGGCCGAACGCGGGTTGGATTTCATCCGCGCGGAGCTGGATGGGCGGGCGACGTTCCTGGTGCATCCGGAACCGAACGGCCATGCGGTGGGGCGGCTGCCGGAGCCGGCGATCGGGCCGGAGACGGGGATCAGCGCGCGGCTGAGCGATTCGCTGCGGCTGACGAACGGGTTCAAGGACCGGGCGGCGGACCTGATGCCGCGGGTCTCGATGTGCTTCGTGGCGGAAGACCGCGCGTCGGCACAGCGGCTGGCGGTGAGCTATCCGCATCTGTACTTCCTGTTGGCGGATGGCGCCTGCTATCACGGGCACACGGTGACGGGCGGCAAGAAGAGCGGCGCGGGACCGCTGGCGATGAAGCGCGAAGCGCGCGAACTCGCGGTGAAGCTGAAGGCTCGCCAGGGTGCGCTGGAAGAGATGGTGGCGCGGCTGGACGCGCTGACGCAGGAGATCATCGGCTTCGAGGCGGAACTGGAACGGCTGCGCGCGTTGCAGCAGGCGCGCGAGAAAGACCGCGTGGCGCTGGATCACGAGATGCGCAAGCTGGGCGACGACCTGGCGCGGACGAATTCGCGGCTGAGCGTGGCGCGGCTGGAGCTGGAGCGGCTGCGGCGGGATACGGAGAAATCGGCGGATCAGCGGGAGCGCAACCGGGCGGCGGTGGCGGAGAAGGAGAAGCTGCGGGCAGAGAGCGAAGCGGCGTTAGAGACGCAGCGCGGCGAACTGGAGAAGCTGGAAGGGCAGGCGGCCACCATCGTGGAAGAGCACGCGGTGATTCGCGCCGAACTGGCGGGGCTGGAAGAGCGCGACCGCGGGGAGCGTTCCGCGATGGGGCGGCTGGAGCATCAGTTCCGCGAGACCACGAACCGGCGCAACGCAATCGCGCCGGAGATTTCGCGGCTGGGTGAACAGCGGGCGCGGCTGCTGGCGGACAACATCGAGTTGGACCGCAAGGCGGCGCAACTGGCCGAACAGATCACGACGCTCGATGCGCAGGTCAACGAGATGGCCACGCAGGACGCGGGGATGCGCGAGGCGCTGCGCGTCAACGAGGAAGATCTGAAGGGTCTGCGGGCGGCGACGCAGGAGACGCAGGAGAAGCGGACGCAGGTGGAAATCGACCTGGTGCGCAAGCAGGCGGAACTGAAGTACCTGGACGAGACGAGCCGCAAGGAGTTGGGCATCGCGGTGCAGGAACTGGTTCCGGCGGACGAAGCGGTGCCGGACGCGGAGACGATCGCGGAAGCCGAGCAGGCGGCGAACGAGGTGCGCGGGCGGATTGAATCGCTGGGCGCGGTGAATGCGGCGGCGATGGAAGAGTATCAGGAGGCGCAGCAGCGCCACGACTTCCTGAGCGCGCAGCGGCAGGACCTGATCGATTCGATCCGGGATACGGAGCGGGCGATTCAGGAGATCGATCTGGTCTCGCGGCAGAAGTTCCAGGAGGCGTTCGAAGCGATCAACGCGCACTTCCGGGTGGGCTTCCAGACGCTGTTTGGCGGCGGCACGGGTGAGATGCGGCTGACGGACCAGGAGAACATGGCCGATAGCGGGATCGATATTGTCTGCTCGCCTCCGGGCAAGCGGCTGCAGAACGTGCTGCTGCTCTCGGGCGGAGAGAAGGCGCTGGCGGCGGTGGCGCTGCTGATGGCGATCTTCCGCTACCAGCCGAGTCCGTTCTGTGTGATGGACGAGGTGGACGCGCCGCTGGACGAGGCGAATATCGGGCGGCTGAACCGGCTGATTCTGGAGATGTCGGCGAATACGCAGTTCGTGGTGATCACGCACTCGAAACGCACGATGGAATCGGCTCAGGCGCTGTATGGGGTGACGATGCAGGAGCCTGGGGTGAGCCGGTTGGTGAGCGTGAAATTCAACGCGGCGGAAGCGGCGGCGTAGGGCAGGCGTCACGGTGGGCAAGCGTCACGGTGGGCAAGCGCCGTCGCTCTGCGCCGGCGAAAAGGCTGGCTGGTAAGGGTCGACGGGGCGGAAGCGGCGGCGTAGGGCAGGCGCCACGGTGGGCAAGCGCCACGGTGGGCAAGCGCCGTCGCTCTGCGCCGGCGAAAAGGCTGGCTGGTAAGGGTCGACGGGGCGGAAGCGGCGGCGTAGGGCAAGGGCGGCAGGGGAAATGACAATTAGCTAAGAGACAGGCCACGCAAAACGATGGCCTGTCCCACTGGCCCTACTCGCTAGTTGATGGTGTAGGGGGCTTTGAGGCCGAAGGGGGCGATCTGGATGTCGAATTCGGCGCCTTCGTCGTCGGACATGCGGTAGGTTCCGTACATCATGCCCATCGGGGTTTTGAGCGGGCACCACGAGGAGTACTTGAAGCTCTGGCCGGGGCGGAGCACGGGTTGTTCGCCGACGACACCGGGGCCGGATACCTCTTCGACGTGCTCGAGCGCGTCGGTGATGTACCAGTGGCGGCTGATCAATTGCACGGTGGCGGAGCCCTGATTGGTGATGCGGACCGTGTATTGGAAGACCCACGTGTCCTGCAGGGGCTGGGAGTTTTCGGCGGAGTAGAGGGACAGGACTTCGACCCGGATATCGTTGGTTACGGCGTCTGACAACGGAGCAAGCCCCGAGAGTAGTCCAGGCATAGTCGGTCTCTTATCATACCAAGGTGGTGCCCGCAGAGGGCTGTCAGGGAACTACTTCGAAATCGATCCACTGCACGAATTGCGAGCGTTTTTTGGGGGCCTTTTCATCCGTTAGCACGATCTGTAGCAGGTACTCGCCGGGCAGGAGCGCCGCGCCGAGGCGGATGGCGCCGCCGCCGACGAGATAGGCGGGGTCGCGCCGGCTCTTATCGAGGTTGCGGTTGGGCTCTCCGGTGAAGAGCGGCTTGCCGTTGCGGAAGACGTGGGATTGCTGGGTGACGCTGAACTGGCCGCCGATACCGGAGAGTTTCGGGTTGACGACGGTATAGCCGAAGAGCACGGATTGTCCAGGGCGGTAGCGGCGGGTGGCGGGACCGCCTTCGGTCCAGGTCTCGGCCTGGCCCTCAGCAGCGAGGGTGGCGGCGGGGGCGGCGAGGTTGGGCGGGGCGAGGCGGAGGAAGATGCCGCTCATGGCCAACTGTCCCTTGCGGGTATCGGGCACCTGCACGTACTGGCTGGCGGAGCCGATGCGGGCGCTGGCCGAATCGCGCACCACGGCGCGGATGAGGAAGGTGCCGGGCTCTTTGATGAGATCGAGCAGATTGAAGAGGAAGCCCTCGCGCAGGGCGCGGCGGTACTGATCCTCATCGAGGCGGATCTCCTGGTGCCGCTGGCGCTGCTGCATGGGCAGCTTGAAGCCGCGGTAGGCGGAGGTGACGATATCGACGGAAGCATGCCAGGAGCCATCTTCGTCATGGGTGAAGGAGAGTTCACGGGCATCGAAGAAGAGCATGGATTGCACGACAGGCCCGGTCTGTTTGGTGTGGTTGAAGTAGGAAGTGAGGCGCACCTTGAGCCCGGTGGCGGTGAAGGGAGAGGCGAGCGCATCGAGCAATTGCTGTTCGCGGGTACGCGGGAGGGGGGCGAGTTCGGTGGAAACGAGCTCATCGGCGACGCCCTGAAAGCCGCTTTTCCAACGCACTTTGAGGCCGGGACGGCGGATGCGGATCACGACCTTGTGGAACCGGGCGCGGGTGTCGTCCTTTTCAAAGGTGCCTTCGCGGGGAGAGAAGCCGAGGAGGTAGTAGCCGAGCTGATCGCTGGCTGCCTCTTGAATGCACTGGGGAATATCGTTGCGGTTGTGGTAGAAGATGCCTCCGGTGCGGGTGGAGAGGGCGTCGAGGCCTTCGTGGGACAGGAACTCGTCCTCGGCATCGGGGAGGCCGCCGGGGAGGGTGGGGAAGCGGTCGAGCGAGGTGGGGTCCGCGCCGACGATGCGCGGGTCTTCGTCGCGGGTACGGACGCGGGTGCGGAGGCCGGCGGGATCGACGGCGTAGAGGGAGACGGCGGAGCGGTTGGCGAGATCGGTGACGCGGTCGAGATCGCGGGTGATGGTGGCATCGACGCGCATGCCATCGGAGAGGAAGACGATGGACTTGCGGCCGGGCAGATTTTTCATGCCGCCGATGACCTGTTCGAGCGTGCCGAGGGCGCCGAGGGCGCGCAGGGAGACGCCGTAATCGAGCACCTGGGGCGTGGCGCGCTCGCGGGCGGCGGCGCGGGTTTCGGCGCTGTTGCGGCCCGGTGAAGCGGGGGCATCGAGCTTATCCGGGGTGATGGCGATGAGGCCGGAGCGGCCGTTGAAGTGCCACTTGAGCAGGTCCACGGCTTCGAGCAGGATGCGGTGATCGGTGGTGAACTGTTCGAGGATGGCGACGCCGCCGGCGGTGCGGACGACGGCGACGAGATCGCCGGGCTGCATCTGCTTTTCAATGTACTCGCGGAGGGCGGTGCGGACGCGGACGAGGTCGTCGAAATTGAGGGCAAGATCGTCGACGACGAGGGCGATGGTGCGGCGGACGTCGCTGGAAGTAATGGGCGCGGGGGCGTTGACGGGGAGCTTGAGTTTCGGATCCGCGGGGGGAGCGGCGAGGGGCGGGGGACCGGCGACGTAGGAGAAATAGGTGAGTTTGCGGGGCTCGCCATCCTGGAGGATTTCGAAATCGTCGGCCTGGAGACCGGCGACGTGGCGGCCGTCTGAGGTGGTGACCACGGCATCGGCCTGGACCATGGTGACGGTGATGCGCAGGGTGGGCGGTGAGGCCTGCGGGACCGGCGCGGGCGCTGCCTGCGGAGGCGGCGCGGGGGACTCGGTTTGGGGTGCTGCGCCGAGCGACAGGGGCAGGAGGAGGAGCAGGCAGGCTCCGGAGAGGCGCATCATATGCGTAACGCTCCAGTGTACTCCCGCGCAGTGGCGGTGTCGGTGTATCTTTAGAGGCAGATGAAATGGATGCTGCCCAGCCTGCTGCTGCTGGCGCTGCCGGCAGTGCCGGCGGGCGCGCAGATCGTGCTCAACCCGGCGCGGAATGAAGGGGTGATCCACGTGGATGTGGATCTGGTGAACGTGTTGTGCGCGGTGCGGGACAAGAGCGGCGGGTACGTGAAGGGGCTGACGGAAGCCGATTTCGAAATCAGGCAGGACGGCAAGCGGCAGGCGATTACGCACTTCGCGCGCGAGGTGGATTCGCCTCTGACGGTGGCGCTGCTGCTGGACGTGAGCGGCAGTGTGACCAACGTGCTGGGCGAGGAGAAGGCGGCGGCCGCGCGATTTTTCCAGGAGGTGCTGCGGCCGGGCGATGGGGCGATGCTGGTGGGTTTCGCGCAGATGATCGCGGTGTGGGAGGAGTTGACGGGGTCGAAGACGGAGTTGCTGGAGACGCTGGAGCGGGCGGGTCCGGGAGCGCTGCCGGTGGAGGATGTGGAGTACCGTTCGCGCGGCGGTACGCTGCTGTATGACGCGGTGAATCTGGTGGCGTCGAAGAAGCTGATGCGGCTGCCGGGGCGCAAGGTGATGATCCTGATCACGGACGGGGAAGACAACGGCAGCCTGGAAGGGATCGGCAAGGCGGTGCAGTCGGCACAGCAGGCGGATGCGGTGGTCTACGGAATTCACTACAAGGAAAACCGGCTGACCGGGTTCGCGCGGGACGGGATGGGCGCGCTGACCCGGCTTTCGGAGCCGACGGGCGGGCGCGCGTTTCACGTGAGCGAGAAGATGCCGCTGACGAAGATTTTCGCGGAGATCGCCGATGAGATGCGCAATCAGTACGGGTTGGGGTATACGCCGCCGCCGGGGAGTCCGGACGGGACGTTCCATAAGCTGGAAGTGAAGACGACGAAGCCGGGGTTGAAGGCGCAGGCGCGGAGCGGGTATTTTTCCAGCGGACGGTAGGGCAGCGGACGGTAGGGCAGCGGACGGTAGGGAGGGGAATCAGACCAGAGCGCCGGCGACGACACGGTTGCGGCCCAGTTCCTTGGCCTGGTAGAGGGCCTCATCGGCTTCGCGGACGAGGGCGTTGGGCGGGCGCCCGGCGGAGCAGGCCATGCCGATGGAGCAGGTGACGTTCATTTTGCCGGCGGGGGTGAGGAAGGCTTCGGCGGCGAGAGCGGTGCGGAGTCGTTCGGCTTGCAGGGCGGCTTGAGAGGCATCGCAGCCGGGGAGGACGATGAGGAACTCTTCGCCGCCATAACGGCCGACGGAATCGTAGCGGCGGGCGACGGCTTTCATGCGCCTGCCGGCTTCGCGGAGCACGGCGTCTCCGGTGAGGTGGCCGAAGGTATCGTTGACGGTTTTGAAGCGGTCGAGATCGACCATGAGGACGGAGACGGCGTGGCCTTCGCGGGCGGCGCGGGCGAGTTCGTCCTCGAGTTTTTCGAGGATGGTGGTGCGGTTCCAAAGTCCGGTGAGGCCATCGTGGGTGGCCTGTTCGCGGAGGGCTTCACGGGCCTGGAGCAGTTGTTCCTGGAGGTCCAGAATGCGGCGCCCGGCGCGGATGCGGACGCGCAGTTCGTGGGCGTTGAAGGGCTTGGTGAGGTAGTCGTCGGCACCGGCGTCCATGCCTTCGATGAGGTCCTGGGATTCGGTGCGGGCGGTGAGAAGGAGGAGGTAGATGTAGGGTTCGCGGCTGGCGCCGCGGATTTTGCGGCAGACTTCGACGCCATCCATGCCGGGCATCATCCAATCCAGTACGGCGAGGCGGGGCGGGTTCTCGCCCTGGAGGATGCCGAGGGCTTCGTTGCCATCGCGGGCCATTACGGCTTCGTAGCCCCACTTGGTCAACATGGTTTTCAACATGGATTGGAAGACGGGGTTGTCTTCGGCGGCGAGCACGCGCATGGGCGCGTCCGAGAGGGCGCTGGCGAGAGAGTGTATCGCTGAATCGCTGGCTGAATATGGCAATGCTCGTTCCCGAAGCACTTATCGGCAAATGCGGGGAAATCTTTATAGGGAATTTTAGCGGGGGAATGGCTACAGCTGAAGAGTTGGCAGGCGGAAACGCCTGCCCTACAACAAGTGAGGAGTTGGCGGGTGGAAGGGGGTGAAGTACAAAAGCTGAAGAGTTGCTGTCCGGCTCAATCTCCAGCATCTTGACCACCTGGAACTTTTCCGGGCTTTGCAGCGTGGCCAGCCAGTCGAGCATCGCGGCCTGGTCGCCATACAAGTTCAGGGTGACGGAGACCTCTTGGTAATCGCCCGTTTTCGTGGGGTCATTGGGCGTGGTCTTGACCACCTTGAGCTCGCGATCCAGCGCAATGTTTTGCACTTCCTCCAGCATCTGGCCTTGCGCGCGGCCAAGGGAATCGGTTGCTGGCAGGGTGGCATCCAGCCATGCGGCGCGCTTCTGCTGGAAATCGCGGTCCTTGAGCCACAATTCGTTGTCCTTCTTCTCCGCCAGGAGCGCGGCGATTTTCGCGTCGAGGGTGCGGCGGCGGCTGAGGAATTCACTGCCCAGCAGGCTGGTGCAGGCGATCAGGATCACGGCAACGCAGCCGGCGAGCATGCGTTTCTCGCGGGATGTCAGGGTGCGGGCGGTCATTGCTGTAGTTTGCCCTGGATGCGCCAGGAAACGGTTTTGTTGTCGCGCACGGAGGGCGGCGGCATGG
>CAIRBY010000783.1 GCA_903876865.1 uncultured Acidobacteriia bacterium | reverse complement strand
CTCGCCCAGCATCCGGATTTCGGGGTGCTTTTCCAGCGCCGCCATCATCAGGTTGGAGCCGGTGCGGGCATGGCAGAGCAGGACGAAGCGGGTGGCGGCGGTTGGTGTCGAGGGAGTATCCACGCTACCAGTGCATGCGCTGGGGCGGGCGAAAACGGCTCAGGGGAGGGAAAAATCGTTGGGAGGGCTCAGACCGGTCCCGCCCACGCGGCCTTACTCGAAGAAGGCGGCGTAGGGGGTATCGCGGAAGTAGCGGCGGAGTTCCTCGTAGTTGGCGAGTTGTTGGGCAGGCGTTTTGGTGCGCTGTTTGCGCAGGCGGGGCTTGGCGGGGCGGTGTGCAACGTCGAGGAATTCGAAGATCCGCGACATGGCGTCCGGGAAGCGCGCTTCCAGGTCGCTTTCGTACTCAAGGCGGAGCGTGGGATGGTCGCGAAAGACGTCGTCCGCCCAGGCGTTCTTTCGGGTCCGGTAGTCGAAATGGATGCGGCAGGCTTCGGAGTCGAGGACGAAAGGGTCGAGGTCCTTTCTGCGCCACTCGCGGAGCGGGCCGGGGTGAACCCACTGATCGGTCTTTTCGGCGACGTGGAGGGAGATGAGGCTCTCCAGCAGGTTGCGGCGCGTCAGACGGATGATGCGGAGCTCGCGGTGGGCGGCGAGGTAGTCCCAGGATGCTCGCATGTGGACGTCGTCGCGCGCGTAATCGAAGAACTGTTTGAAGCCGCAGGCGCGCACGGGCGGGGGCGGGTCGGTGAGGAAGACTTCGCGCTCCAGATAGGCGGCGCCATCTTCGCCGGTGCGGTAGTACTCGTTCTTGGCGATGACTTGGAGGGCGTTCTCGCGGCGCGACGCTTCGTTGGGGTGGAAGACTTCTCCCAACATGCGGATTTCGGGGTGCTGTTCCAGCGAGCGCAGCACCAGGTTGGAGCCGGTGCGGGCATGGCAGAGCAGTACGAAGTGGACCGTCGGCGCAGACAGAGGCACGTTCACTGATCATGCCTCATTTCGTGGAGGAACGCGCGTGCTGGTAGACGCGGAGGGTTTCGGCGAGCACGGCGGCTTCGTGGTGCGGACTGGCGGCGAAGGCGCTGCGGGCGGCGGCGCCGAGGCGGTCGCGCAGGGCGGAGTCGGTGAGCAGGTGGTCGAGTGCGTGGGCGAGTGGCTTGGGGTCGCCGGGTGCGACGAGGAGTCCGGTCTCGCCATCCTGAATCGCTTCGGGAATGCCGCCGACGGCGGAGGCAACGATGGGGCGGCCGTGCGCCATGGCTTCGAGCAGCGCCAGGGGCAGGCCTTCGGAGCGCGAGGGCAGCACGATGGCTGTGGCGTGGGACATGCGCGCGGCGAGCGCGGCGGAGGGAAGGTGGCCGGCGAACTCCACGGAGTTGTGGATGGCGAGGGAGCGGGTCAAGGCTTGGAGTTCGCGGCGCAGATCGCCTTCGCCGGCTAGGACGAGGCGCAGGCGCGGGTGATGCGGAGCGATTGCGGCGAAGGCGCGCAGCAGCACGTCGATGCCCTTGTGCGCGGTGAGGCGGGCGGGGCTGAGCAGGTATGGGGTGTCAGGCGCGTGCGGAGGTGCGGCGGGCGGGTCCGCCACGATGTGGCCGGTGAGGGTGACGGGGCGCGGTTCGGGGAGCAGCGCGAGCAGATCGCGGCGGGCGTGCTGGCTGACGCAGAGCAGGGCTCCGCCGGCAAGTGCGTGATGGGGCGCGGCGGCGGTGAGGGGTCCGCCGAGTTCGGAGATGGTGACGTGTTCGGTGTAGACGCTGGGGATGCCGCGCTCGCGGGCCCACGGTAGCAGCCACGCCTGGCCGAGACGGCAGTTGTGGACGTGGAGCAGGGGCGAGGGGGCGCGGCGGCAGAGGCGCGCGAGCGTGCGCAGGAGCCAGCGGTCGAGCAGGGTGGGAGGCTGGGGGCCGGTGAGGGCGAGGCGGAGTCCGCTGGCGATCCAGAGGGCGGTGGGCGCGCTGTAAATCGGGATGGCGGCGGCGCGCAACTGGCGGGCGTAGGGGTTGGAGCGGCGCAGGGGCATCTGGCTGACGAGGGACACGTCGCGGCCGGAGCGGCGCAGCGTGCAGGCGAGTTCGGTGACGTGACGCTCCATGCCGCCGAAGCGGTCCAGATACCAGACCACGAGGACGATGGCGGGCTCAGCGGTCATGCGGTTCCGCGCTCCGAGGTCGGGCTGTGAGTGATTTTCCGTGGACTTCCGGCGCGAAGACGGTGTGCTTTTGATTGGTCTCGCTTGAGGGGACGAGGTTCGTTGCACGGGCCATTCGCTCCCTTTCGGTCGCGGCTCTGGTAGGGCAGGCAGTTTTGCCTGCCGACGCTTCGGGTATGCGGGGTTGGCAGGCGGAAACGCCTGCCCTACGGTGCGGCATCAACAGGTTCGGCGACGTGGGTGGCAATGCGGATCCGCTTTCGGTCGCGGCTCTGGTAGGGCAGGCAGTTTTGCCTGCCGACGTTTCGGGTATGCGGGGTTGGCAGGCGGAAGCGCCTGCCCTACCGAGCGGCATCAACAGGTTCGGCGACGTGGGTGGCAATGAGGATCCGCTTCCGGTCGCGGCTCTGGTAGGGCAGGCAGTTTTGCCTGCCGACGTTTCGGGTATGCGGGGTTGGCAGGCGGAAACGCCTGCCCTACCAAGCGGCATCAACAGGTTCGGCGACGTGGG
>CAIRBY010000782.1 GCA_903876865.1 uncultured Acidobacteriia bacterium | reverse complement strand
GGCGGTCCCGGCATGGGCGGTCCCCCCGGAGGGGCCGGCAACACCAGCGGCAAGTTGGATCTGGCCCTCGCCGCTGGCTATGTCGTCGTCTTGCCCGGTTGCCGCGGCCGCGATAACCAGGCCGCCGACGGTACCTACTTCGGCAAGGCCCCTGCCGCCATCGTGGACCTGAAGGCCGCCGTACGCTATGTGCGCCACAACGCCGGCATCCTGCCCGGCAACCCGCAGTGGATCGTTACCACCGGCGTCAGCGCGGGCGGTGCCCTCTCCGCCCTGCTCGGCGCTTCCGGCAACAGCAAGTTGTACGACGCCTATTTCCAGGAACTCGACGCCGCGGACGCGGAAGACTCCGTCTTTGCCAGCGCCGATTTCTGCCCCATCGCCGACCTCGACCACGCCGACATGGCCTATGAGTGGATGTGGGGCGCCCTGCCCACCAGCGCCGGCTTGCAGAACCAGGAGTTGTCCAAACAGCTCCAAGCCGCCTTTGCCGCCTATCAGGCCTCCCTCAAGCTACAAGGCAGGAATGGCTTCGGAACCCTCACCGCGGATAACTACCCGCAGTACCTGCTCCAGACTTACCTCGTCCCTTCCGCGAATCGGTATCTCGGAGCCTTGACGGAGGAGCGGCGTCAGTCCTATCTCGCCTCCAACAAGTGGATCGCCTGGAGTGGCAACGCGGCCACGTTTACCTTCCCGGACTATCTCGCGCACGTCGGCAGAATGAAGGGCCTCCCCGCCTTTGACGATTTCGACACGAAACAACCCGAGACCAGCCTCTTCGGCAACCAGACCACCAACACCCGCCACTTCACCAACTTCAGCCTCCGCCACGCCACCGGCAAACCGGACGCGGCCATCGATGCCGGCCTGCAAACGCTAGTGAATCTGATGAACCCCATGTTCTTCATCGGGCAGAACCTCGGCGGCATGGCCGCCCACTGGTGGATCCGTCTGGGAACCTCCGACGCCCACACCTCGCTCACCGTCGCCGCCAACCTCGCCGCCAGCCTGGAGAATCGCAACCGGGACGTGAACGCCCGCCTCTATTGGGATGCCGGTCACGGCGCCGATCAGGACCCGGAAGACTTCATCGCCTGGGTCGCCAATATCACCGGCTTCACCCGCCCGAACTAGCCGCGCCAGAGGCTGCGCCGGCCGGGTATGTCAACCGATGACCCTCTGCGCAGTCAGTCCGGGCGCCGCCCGCCGCCAGCCACGGATGGGACCCGGTGCCAGGGTGTCACGGCGCTCGGGAATCCTGGCCGTATGCAATGGTCTCTATAAGTTGCCGAGCCTTCGCCGCCACCCTGCCGGGCGCCAAAAAAAATCCAGCCGCCTATCAAGAATTTTTCGGAAATGACCGATTAGGAATCTAGCCTCAGCTTGAGGTTGAGTACGGAGGTTCTTCAGGTCATGCAGATATCACTCATGCGGTCGCTTCTCGCGCTGACGCTTTTTGCCGGTCTCGGCATGGCGCAGACCGCCACTATTGCCGGAGTCGTGAAATCTCCCGATGGCAAGCCGCTGGTGGGCGCCAAAGTCACCGCGACCAATCTCAGGAAGACCGAGTCGCTGGACACAACCAGCGGAACCGACGGCAACTTCGCCTTCCCGCCGCTGGCCGCTTCGAGTTGGCGGATTGCGGCGTCGTCGCCCGAGTACAGCGATTTTTCGGCGATCGTGGAAGTCGGCGTGGGACAGTCGCGCTCGGTCGAACTGGTCCTGACGTCGCTGGCGGAAAGCACGGTCGTGGCCATCGCCAACAAGGCGACCACCATCGATACCTCCTCGGCACGCCTCGGTGTGAATGTGACCGGCTCCGAAGTGTCGGGCATGCCGCTCAATGGGAGAGGTTGGGGTTCCATGAGCCTCTTCGCTCCCGGCGCGGCGACTGCTACCGATGGCAATTTCGCCAATCTGCGCTTCAATGGCGCCTCGCACTCCGACAACCGCTATTCCTTCGACGGCATCGATGCTACCTCTGTCTTCGATCCCAACCCTGGCTACCTGCCCGGTGTCGGGCCGCAGTTCCGCTTGCAGGCATCGCTCGATGCCGTCCGCGAGTTCCGAATCGATACTGGCCTGGAGCCGGCGGAGACCGGTATGGCTGCCGGCGCCGTAGTGAACGTGGTCACCAAAAGCGGCACCGACCAGCAGCACTTCACGGTCTTCGAATATCTCCGCAACGATAAGCTGGCGGCCCGCGATTTCTATGACGGCGCCGACAAGCTGCGCCTCCGCCTGAACCAGTTCGGTGGCAATTGGGGCGGGACTCTCCACGGCGGGTTTATCCCTAAAGAGCGGCTCTACCTCTTTGTGAACGTGGAAGGGCTGCGCCAGACCGCGGGTTCCAACGTGATCGAAAACGTGCCCAGCGCGGCCGCGCGCTTACGTGCCGTCCCCGCCGTTCAGCCCTTGCTCGGAATCTATCCCATCGGCACCCGCCACACCGCCAATCCCGATATCGATATCGCCCAGAAAGGCAACATCGCCAGCCTCGAAGAGACCAACTTCACCGGGCGGCTGGATTATAACCTCACGCCCCAGCACCACCTGTTCCTCCGCTATATGCGCACCAACGGAACCTGGCAATCCCCGGACGCCTCCGTGACCGAGCGCGACCTCTCTGCCGATGTCCATCCCGAGAACTGGGCCGCTGCACTCACCAGTTCCTTTGCCGGCGGTTCCTTCAACGAATTCCGTGCCGGCTTCAACAAGTCGCCCATCTCCTACACCTTGTCCACGCCCTTTGCGCCGCTGGCGCAGGCCGCGCTCTCCGTTGGCGGACTCACCACGCTGGCGGCAGGCGGCATCGGCGCCCTCACCAGCAGCACCAGCGGCCGCAATGCCACCATCCGCGGCCGGGCCATTCACCTCAGCGAGCAATATGGCATTCGCCGCGGCAACCACAACCTCAAAATGGGTGGGGAGGTGCGCAAGCTCACGGTGCCCTATAACTTCCTCGGTGGCACCGCCTACACCTACTCGAACCTCAACAACTTCCTCGCCAATACCGGCGTGTCCATCAGCTACGTTGGCGACCAGCCCGTGCATTGGGCCGAGGAGACCCTGTTCGGCCTGTTCATCGAAGACGAGTGGCACGTGCGTCCCGGCTTGACCGTCAATATCGGCCTCCGCTACGACTATTTCACCGCGCTGAAGGAGCGCAACAACCAGGTACAGCTCTTTGACAGCGCCACCCTCCGCTTCCTCGATCCCAAAACACCTTTTTACCAGACCGATCCCAAGCTCTTTGCGCCCCGCCTCGGCATTGCCTGGTCGCCCCTCTCCACCAACGGCAAGACTGTAGTCCGCCTTGGCGGAGCCATCCTGCACTCTAGCGGCGAATTACGTGATATGACACTGCCGATCGAGAACGACACTACCCGCCTCACCGTAACCGGGCTCAAGTACCCGGTCACCCCGGCCGATCTACAGACCGGCGCCACCGCGCCGCTGTCTCCCCGCGGCTTCGATGTGGGAGGCTACAAGTTCCCCAACCGGATTATGGAGTTCGGCATCTCCGTGCAGCAGCAACTTCCCTTCAAGATGGTTGGTCAGGCCGGATACATCGGCAACCTCGGGCGAAATCTGTTCACCCGGACAATCGCCAACCTCATTACGGGTGTCGATTCGGTCAAGGGCACCATCACCCGCCAGAACAACGCCTTCTCTGAAATCGATACCAAAACCGGCGGCGGCACGAACGACTACCATGCGCTGCAGCTCTCCGTCAGCCGCCGTTTTGTCGATGAACTGACCATCGGCTCGCAGTACACCTTCGGCAAGAGCATCGGCGTGTCGCAGGGGACTGCGGAAGCCTCGACCATCCAGAACCCCTTCTGCCTGGTCTGCGATCGTGCCGTCAACACCAGCGATGTACGCCACTACCTGAACGTGAACATGGCTTGGGATATCCCGGTTGGTACCGGCCGCCGTTACCTGAACAAAGGCGCCATCGGCCGGCTGGCCGGTCCCTGGAACGTCGGTGGCATCTTCAATACGCGCAGCGGCCTGCCCATCAACGTGCTCCTCACCCGGCCCGACACCCTCATCGTGGATGCCGCCGGCCATGTCGTCTCCTCCGCTGGTTCCGGCGCGTACTACGTCGTCAACACGCCGGGCGGCGGCTCCACCCGAAAGCAGCGCCGTCCAGACCTCGTGCCCGGTGTCGATCCGTACCTGAGAACTTCCTCCGGCCTCTGGCTCAATCCGGCGGCCTTTGCCATCCCCGCCGTAGGCAAGTACGGTAACCTCGGCCGCGATGCGCTGGTCGGACCCGGAGCCAGCCAGTTCGATATGCAGGTCACCCGCCGCTTCCCCATCGGCGAGGCGCACGCGCTCGAATTCCGCACCGACCTCTACAACATCTTCAACCACCCCAATTTCGCCAACCCCTCGGCGACCCTGCCCAACGCCTTGCCGAGTATGCAGCCCGGCCAGGCCTTTTCCGCCGCCACCGCGCCCGGCTTTGGCGTCCTGTCCTCGACCATCGGTCGCAACGTCGGTCTCGGTACCGGGCGGCAGATCCAACTTGGAATGCGCCTCTCGTTCTGACCGAAACCGGAGAAGCTGCGATGTTTAAGAATGCCAAGATCAATACCCAGTTGACCGCCTGTGTGCTGGTCATGCTCGCCTTGGCCACCACCATGGGGCTATTGTCGCTGCAACTGGGAAACGCACTTACCAGCGCCATCCGGATCAATGGCTCTCGCCAGATTCTGGCCGGTCAGCTGCGCAGCGGCGCCGCCGAGATGCAGGGCTCTGCCCGCGGCCTCGCCTTGGCCGCGGCCCTCTCCGACACGGACGAGGCCGGTCAACTCAAGAGCCGCCTGCAACTTGCCGCTGACTCGGTCGGCAAGTCCATCGACCAACTCCTGATCTCCACCCAGGATGCGGGAATGCTCGCGGAACTGGCGGCGCTGCAGAGGGATTTCAAGCCCCTGCGCGCCAATTCGGATCAGATGCTCGCCCTGATGAACGACCACAAGATCGATCAGGCGATGTCGTTCTTTAGCCAGACCATGCTCCCGCAGATGAAGCGCCTCAGCGAGAACTCCGAAAAGCTGATGGCGCGCGAGTCCGGAGCCTTCGATCAGGCCGTCACCGAGGCCAGCGCCCAAAAATCGCGCGGCCAGTGGCTCACCATCCTGCTGCTGCTCTGTTCCACCGCCGCGGGCGGGCTGGTCATCGTTTTCGTCAGGCGCATCTCCGGCAGGCTGCAATCGCTGGCGTTTGAACTGCGCCAGGCAGCCACCCAGTTACGCGGTAGTTCCTCCCGCGTTGCCTCTGCCAGCAGTTCGCTCGTGGATGGTGCGAATCGCCAGAGCGCTTCGGTGCAGGAAACCTCGGCGTCCACCGAGGAACTTACCGCCACTACTCAACAAAACGCCCAGATCTCGCTGGAAATGGCGGAGAGGATGCGCGGCACGGACCGTGTCGTTGCCGATGGCAACGGCGCGCTGCAGGATATGACGGATGCCATGCGCGAGATCAACTCGTCCAGCGAGCGCATCCGCAAGATCATCAAAGTGATCGACGAGATTGCCTTCCAGACCAACATTCTGGCCCTCAACGCTGCCGTGGAAGCGGCTCGCGCCGGCGCGGCAGGGCTTGGCTTTGCCGTAGTTGCCGACGAGGTCCGCAACCTGGCCCACCGTTCCGCTACGGCGGCCCACGAGACGGCTCAGTTGATCGAGGAGTCGACCCTCAAATCGGCCGAAGGCGGCACCAAGCTGGAGCGCGTCACCCAAGCCATGGGTGGAATCACCACCGCCTCCGCCGAGGTCCGGACCATGGCCGAGCGGCTCACCGGAAGCAGCCAGGAGCAGGCCCGCGGAATCCAGCAGATCGGCCAGGCACTGCACCAGATCGAGCAGGTGACGCAGTCCAGCGTGTTGGCCGCCAACGACAGTGCCGAGGCGGGAATCCAGATGGTCAACCATGCCGAGTCGCTCGGAGATATGGTTCTTGCACTGGTCTCTATGGTCGGCGAGCCTGCGCGTGAGCCGGCGGGACAGGAAAAGCGTAGTGCGGTTACAAGGAGATATGGCAATGAAGAATAGTCCGAAGCGGATCTGGCGGTTGTGGGCGGCGCGCATCGCGGCCTGCTTCCTTTTAGCAGGCTCCTGCGGCGCGGAACTGCGTGTGACGGAGGCCGATGCCAAGCGCGCAGCCACCAAAAAGACGCCCCCGGAATACACCGACGCGGCTCGTCAGATGAAGGCTAGCGGCAAGGTCGAGCTCGAAGTGACCATAAGCCCGTCTGGGGCTGTCGAAGACGTGAAGATCGTCTCTGGCAACCCGTTTCTCACCCGGCCCTGCGCCAAAGCCGTCAAGGAATGGGCCTTCACGCCGTTCAAGGAAAACGGACAGCCCGTGAAGGCTATCGCCCCTTTGAGCTTCGAGTTCCGGCAGTAGCGGCGCTGGCCTCACAGCCCCGCCCCCGCTGCTCACTGTCCCGACTGCCCGCTCGCGCTCCCGGATTCTCGCGCGGCATTGCCTTTGTCGGCAGTGGGACCACAGCCCGCTACCGTCGAGCCGCGGGCCTTGCCAAGTTGGCTGACGTGGACCGTGAGCGGTTGCCAATCGTACTTGTAACCTACCAGAGAACACAGCAGCAGTTGCCCGCAGCGCCCCGCCTGTAACGCGACAGCGGGGTCGCTGTTCGCCTGTTCCGGCCAAAGGCGGCCACGGTTGTGCACATTACATGGCGCCCGCCTGCTCTTTGCCGGGAAGCATGGCATCGACAACAACACCACAACCACAACCCATCTCATTTCCGCCAATCATGCGGTGGATGATCCGTAAAAGAAACCCCGGGGCGTACCAGTACACGTAGTCCACGCGCACAGTCGTTCGTGGGCAGCAATTCTGGGTTGGAAGCAACTCTGATTGGCTGGAGGGAAACTCTGACTTGTGGGGAGGGAAAAATGGCGGGGACGACGGGGCTCGAACCCGAACATCGCGGTACCAAGGAGTAGCGGAGCGTGCTAAGTGGTTGTGTTTTCAGTGCGCGCCAAGAGCCGCCGTCCAGCCAATATCGGCGTGTTTTCCTGGGAGTCTTGCACGGGTCTTGCACACCGCCAGCAATACCGTGGTAGTGGATGTATGCATCCCACCGGCCGTTCGCCCCAAGCCCCCCGTTTTGCGAGCGGCGGTCCTCGCGCTGCCTACAAACGGTCCAGTGAATCCTAAGCGCTTTCTCGGCCCGGAAAGCCCTTGACTGTGCGACACACCTGATCCACTCATCACAGGCGCCATGCATCCATGTCAATCGCCTTACCTCAACTGCGGTTCACACTCCCAGCAGGCCGTACTGCAACATGACTATCGCCGCCAGCCGACGAGTCGGCGCCATTCGACACCGCCAGCCGCACCGAATCAGTCAGTCGCGGTGACCCCAGAAAGCAGCGAACCGCACCCTGAAACGGCGCCTGAGGCGATCCCGCTGCTGGGCGCGCCAGGGCGTACGGACTTGCTATCGCCTCCGATTGCGAAACTCGCGCGGCGAACAGCCATAGCGCGAAGCGAATGCCGTGGCGAAATACTGGCTGGATGCAAATCCATTGTCGAGCGCAATATCGGTAATCGACCGGTCCGGATCGTCGAGCAG
>CAIRBY010000781.1 GCA_903876865.1 uncultured Acidobacteriia bacterium | reverse complement strand
TCGCATCCATAGTCACGAGTTCAAAACCAGATGCGCCGAAGGGCATAGCGGCGCTGCGAACCACGCCGATCACCGCGAACTGGCATATGCCGGCTCCGGTTTTGCCGAACGGCGCGTGGGGTAGCTGCGGGATGCCGCCGGATACGGCGGTTTACACCCGTGGCAGCGACCGTCCACTCACGCGTGACTGTTCGTGCGCCGGGAGCGGCGTCGCGCGCGGCAGGTACAGGCTGTACGCGCCGATGCGCTCGCGCAGTTCATAGCGCTGCTCCACCGCGGCTCGCACCAGCGGGCTGAAGTGCTCCGGATTTCCGAGCGAAGTATTCACGATCACCGCGGCAAAAGTGCGGGAGCGAAACCGCTCGACCAGCGGCGTCTCGTCCCACAGGTGAATCTGGCTGAGGAAGGTCACGCTCGAGGGTTCTCCCGGCACCTGCCTGCCGGATTGCGTCAGCAGGGTCATCTCTTCCGAGTAGATCTCGCCCCGTATGCCCGCGACCCGCCGCAGCATCTCGGCGTGCGTGGCCTCGGCGGCGGGGGAGCACCCGGCGAGTCCGGTGGCGGCCACTCCGCCCCGCGAAAGAGGCAGCGCCACCAGCGCCGCCGCAAGCAGGGCGAGGGTCACTCCGGTGGCGGCGAAGCGCGGTTGGCGCTGTGCGGCCAGCAGCCGTTCCCCAAAAAATAACGCCGTGAGGATACAGCAGGCAAAGAGCGGCTCCAACAGGTAGTTCACATTGGCGCCGGCTTTGGCGATCGAGAGCGCTGCCACCGAAGAGATCCCCAGATAGACCACAAACAGGCTCGCCGCGCCGCTTCCCCGAAAGCTCTCACGCCGGGTCGCGGTGCGCCAGATGGCTCCCATGGCGAAGGACAGCGCGGGGAGGATCACGAACAGGCTGCGCCGGCAGAGATCCAGCGCGAGCCAGATGCCATGCCTCCAGTGGAACGGGCTGACGTTGTAGGTGAAGAGATGGCGCACGAATTCCCCGTGTGTGAGCCCGGCGAGAACTCCCAGGATGGCGAGTCCGGCGGCGGCGAAGGCGGCCACGACGCGAACTGCGCGGCGCGGGTTTTGCGCGAACAGGCACAACAGGCAGGCCGCCGGAGCCGCGATCAGGGTCTGTCTGGAATATAGGGCGAGTGTGAAGGCGGCAAAGGCCGCGTAGTGAGCCCACGGCTGCTGTTCAGCCCGCAGGAAAAGGTAGAGTCCCAGGTACGTGAAGAAGATGCCGATCATGTCGACGCGGACCAGGAGCGACCAATCCGTGTTGGGCAACTGAAGCAGCAAGAGCGCGCCCATGCAGGCGGCGGGTAGGCTGGCCCAACCGCGGGTCGTACGCCGCACGATCAGGCCGGCCAGGGCACAGATCCCAAGCATCGAGAAGATCGAGACCAGGCGTCCGGCGGCTACCAGATCCGGCGCGTCAGGGTGGGGCAGGGCGAGGGCCATCAGACGCGTGGCCCAGTGGTACACCGGTGTGTAGTTGAACAGGATGTAGGGATACGTGCCGAGGGGATGCACCGCGGCGGGCAGATCCGGCAGGTTGCGGACCTGCCACAGGACGGTGCCCTCACCGTAATCGAGTTCGGTGGCCGTGGCCACCGCGGCGCGGGCCCGTCCGGCATAGGTGTAGAGGCCGCCGGCGAGCAGCAAAACCACCAGCCAGGCGGAGATCCCTAGCAGGCTGTGGGGACGAGGGGATGAGTCAAATCGGACTGAATCGGTCACGTAGGAAATCGGAATTGCACTCCGGCGGCCAAACCGCCCGGGTTTGTGCCTTCATGCGTTTACGCCACGGTCGCGCCGGAGCAGCCGGCCAGAGAGTGTTCCGTTTCAGGAGAGGGCGGGGAAGAGGTGTTTCGCTTCCGTATGCAGCCTGCCCCCATCAAAGCGGTCCTCTCGTGTGTTTTCATTTGCTTAGCGATTGGTGGGAAGGTTGCACTAGCTATCCCCGAAATGCTCCAAGCCATCACACACTCCCAATTCCTCCGCGGCGCGCTCTTGCGCCCCACCTTCCGCACCACCGGCTTTCAGCCGCTTTGGAATACCCTACACCGGCTCTCTCTGTGGGGTATGAACATGGGTCCCGGCGGCGGCGTGGAATCGAGCGGGGAACAGTGGGTATTGCAGCAGATTCTCCGCGACCGGCCGGCGGGTTCGCCGTTCGTGCTCTTCGACGTGGGCGCCAATAAGGGCCAATATGCCACGGAAGCCCTCGCGCTGGCCGATGCGGACCTCAACCTCTACTGTTTCGAACCCTCGCCGCCGACGTTTCAGAAGCTGACCAGCGCCGTGGGCGGCAAGCGCAACGTGAAGCTGCACAACTTCGGCATGAGCAGCGCGGAATCCGAGGCGACCCTCCACTATCACGTGGGCGGCGATGCCGAAGCCAGCCTGGTGTGCCGCGACCTCAGCCACTGGGGCATCGCCCAGAACCAGCAGGTCTCTGTAAAACTGCGGCGGCTCGACGAAGTCGCGAAGGAACTGGGCGTGCACCAGATCGACTTCCTGAAGCTGGACGTGGAAGGCCACGAACTGGCCGCGCTCGAAGGCGCCGGCACGATGCTCCGCGATGGCGGCATCCGCACCATTCAGTTTGAGTTCGGCGGGCCGGATATCGAATCCCGCACCTTCTTCAAAGACCTCTATCACATCCTGAACCCGCACTATACGCTCTTCCGCATCGTGTACGAAGGTCTGGACCCGGTTCGCGAATACAGCGAATTTCTCGAAACCTTCGTCACCGGCAACTATCTGGCCGTCTCCCGCCTCGCGAAGCCGCAACCCCTCGCGAACTGACAGGAACCAAAAAAGGAACCACCATGAAGCCTCTCATCTACTCCTTGCATAGCGGCAATCTCTACGGCACCGAGCGCATGGCGCTCGCCACCGCAATCGGGTTGCGCGACGAATTCGAGACCACGTTTGTGGCTCCGGCGGGTCCGGTGCACGAAGAGTGCCGCCGGCTCGGCTTCCCCAGCATCGTGTTCGAATCCAAGCTGGGCTACCTGCGGGACGTGCGCCGCTTCTTCGCGGGCAACCGGGAAGTGGCGGCCATCGGCACCCGCGTGCTGCACACCATGGTGTGCGAGTTGTGGGCGCGCCTGTATGGCCGGGCCTGCGCCAACATCCAGGTGGTTCACGGCGGCGCCAGCGAAGAGCTGAGCTACGGACGCAAGAAGTGGCTGGACCGTATCGATGCGAAACAGGTCGCCGTCTCCAAGTACGTAAGGGAACGGATGATGGCCCACGGCGCCTCCGCCCAATCCGTCACCGTGATTGAGAATTTCCTGACCCAGGACCGGGTGGACGCCGCGCCGCGCCGCCGGGCCTACAGCAGCGCCGGGGTGGAGCGCGTCGCGATCATCTCGCGCGTCGACCCGATCAAACGCATCGACCTGCTCTTCGAGGCGATCGAACTCGAACCGGCCTTGCGCGCCGTGGAGTTTGCCATCTACGGCACCGGCAGCGAGGAACAACTGCTTCGCGCTCGCGCACTTGCGAAGTATCCCAACGTGAAGTTCGAGGGCTACCGGCAGGACGTGGCGGAGCAGATGGCGAAGGCGGACCTGCTGCTGCACCTCTGCCCCGAGGAGCCGTTCGGGCTGGCAATTCTGGAGGCGATGGCCGGCGGGGTTCCCGTGCTGGTGCCGGATTCCGGCGGCGCCGGGTCGCTGGTAGAGCCCGGGCGCAACGGCTTTCACTTCCGCGCCAACGATGCCTGGAGTTTGGCACACCAACTGCAAGTGCTCAGGCAGGTTCCTGCCGAAACCATGAGGGAAGTGGTCGCGCAGGGGCTGCGGTCGCTGCGGACCCGCTTCTCCCAGGAATGCGGAATCGCGCAATACCGGCAGTTGATTCACGAGTGCCTCGCATGATGCCTACTCTCTCGATCGTGATTATCGGACGCAACGAAGGCGAACGCCTGCGCCGCTGCCTGGATTCGGTCAAGGCGATCGAGCCGGTCCCGGGCGGTTACGAAGTGCTGTACGTGGATTCGGGCTCGACCGATGGCAGCATGGAACTCGCGTCAACTTACGGCGCAAAAGCGCTGGCGTTGCACGGCGGACGGCCGAGCGCGGCGCGGGCGCGCAATACGGGTTGGCGCGCCGCCAACGGCAACTGGATCCTGTTTCTGGATGGCGATACAATTCTGCACCCGGCCTTTCCCCGCGTGGCGCTCGAAGCCGCGCGCTTCAACTCGATTGCGGCAGTCTGGGGACACCGCCGGGAATTGCGTCCGCAGGCGAACATCTTTCACCGCGTGCTCGATCTGGATTGGGTCTACCAGCCCGGCGATAGCGAATTCTGCGGCGGCGATGCGCTCATGCGCCGTTCCGCCCTCGAAGCCGTGGGCGGCTTCGACGATGAACTGATTGCCGGCGAGGAGCCGGAACTCTGCGCGCGGCTGCGCGGCTTGACCTACCGGATTCTGCACATCGATGCACCCATGACCATGCACGACCTGGCGATCACCCGCTGGAGCCAATACTGGCAGCGCGCCACCCGCGCCGGCTACGCCTATTCGCAGATGGCATGGCGGACGCGCCAGCGCGAAGTGCCGCTGTGGGTGCACGAAGCGGCCGCGAACAAGCTGCGCGCCACCCTGCTGATGAGCGCGCCCTTGGTATTCTTCTGCGCCCTGCTCCTCTCGCCCTGGTTGGCGGTGGCGGGCACGCTGGGAGCGGCGCTGGTGCTGGGGCGGAGCGCCTGGCGCGCCCGCTGGAAATCCGGCGACCGGGTTTCCCTGGCGCTCTACGCCATTCACTCGCACCTGCAACAGATTCCAATTTACGCCGGCCAGCGCGCGTTTCAACGCGACCTGGCGCGCAACCGGCGCCGTGGCCTGATTGAATACAAGTGATCGAATACAAGTGATCGAATACAAGTGATCGAATACAAGTGATCGAATGCAAATCATGCTGAAGAATCTCCTTCTCTCTCCCGCCATCCTGCTCGCCCGCGGCGCACGCCTGCTGGAAAAGCCCGCGCGCCTGTGGGCGCTGGCCCGCTTGCAGGCGGCGGTGCAGCATCGCATTCCGCGCTCGGCCGTGGTGCTGGGTACGCCGGAAGTGCGCGGCACCGGCAACATCCGCCTCGGCGCGGACCTGTACCTCTATCGCGAACTGTATCTGGAGACGCAGGGCGAAGGACGGGTGGAGATCGGCGATGGCGTCGTGATGTCGCGCGGCGTGCACGTAGTCGCGTTCGGTGAGGTCACAATCGGCGCCGGCGCCATGATCGGGGAGTATACGAGCATCCGCGACGCAAACCATGTGACCGGAACGGAAGGCGCGCTGCGCAATGCGGGGCACGCTTCCAGGCCGGTCCGGATCGGGCGCAATGTGTGGATCGGCCGGGGCGTAACGGTGTTGGCCGGAGTGACGATCGGCGATGGCGCGGTGATCGGCGCGAATGCGGTCGTCACCCGCGATGTGCCCGCCGGGGCTACGGCCGTCGGTGTGCCGGCACGCCTGCTGGCGGAAAAGAGGGCGGCATGACACAGAAGGCTCCGCGCATCCTGTTGAGCGCGTATCAATGCGCGCCGGGGCAGGGCAGTGTCTCGCAGATCGGCTGGGAGTGGTATTCGCGCCTGGCGCAGCGCGCGCCGGTGACGCTGGTCACCCACATCCGCAACCGGAAGGTGCTGGAGGCGGCCGGCGCGCCGCTGCCGGGCACGGAAGTCATCTATATCGATACCGAGTGGTTCGCCGGTCCGCTCTACAAGCTCGCGAACCTGGCCTTCCCGCGCAGCGAGCACTCCGTGTTCCTCGTCTCTTCGCTGGATTATTTCGTCTATGACCGGCAGGTGCTGAAGCAGTTGAAGCCCCGCCGCGCGGAGTGGGACGTGGTGCACGTGGTCACGCCGGTTTCGCCTTCCGCCTTCACCGTGCTGACGAAACTGGGGCTGCCGGTGGTGCGCGGACCGCTCAACGGCGGCCTCGTCACGCCGCGCAATTTCGAAGAGTACATGAAGGCCGATAGCGCCTGGTTCTATCCGCTGCGGGAGGCGGCACGCCCGTTCCGCACACTGCTGGGCGGCGGGACTCCGGACGTGGTGTTTTCCGCGAATGCCGCCACCGAGCGCGGCCTCTGCGCCGCCGAGCGCAAGCACAGCCGGCGCATGCCGGAGATTGCGGCCGACCCGAACTTCTACCAGGGCACGGAGTGGCCGTCCACCCCCGGCAAAGAGAATCCGCTCCAGGTTCTGTTCGTGGGACGGCTGGTTCCGGCCAAGGCGCTGCCGCTCTTGTTCGATGCCGTGCGGCGCGTGCTGGAGACAACGCCGGTGGAAGTGACTGTGATTGGGGATGGACCGATGCGCGCGCAATGGGAAGCGGCGGCAGCGCCGTTGGGCGCTTCGGTCCGCTTCCTCGGGGCGCAGCCTTCGGCCGTAGTGGCGGAGGAGCTGAAGCGCTGCCACGTCATGTGCCTGCCGAGCGTTCGCGAGAGCGGCGGCGCGGTGCTGTTGGAAGCCATGAGCGCGGCGCGTCCCGTGCTCGCGGTGAATTACGGAGGACCCGCCGAACTCGTCGATGAGACGGTGGGGCGACTGGTGCCGGCTGAGGGGCCGGCATCTGTCATCGAGGGTTTGGCCAGCGCCTTGCAAGAGATCATGGCGGAACCCGAAGCCTGGCGCGCCAGAGGGCGCAACGGCAAATTGCACGTGCAGCGCCGCCATTCGTGGGACGCGCGCATCGAAGAAGGCCTCGCGGTCTACGCGGAACTGGTGGGTAGACCTCTGCCCGCGGCGCACGAAACGGAACAGGCGGAGTGTTCCGGGTGTCTCGATTCGGAACACCACGCCGTCCCCGCAGGGCGGTAAGCTAGTGGGCGGAACCGCCCGGCTTCCAGCAACTCGTTTATTTTCAACCGGCACCCACGGCGGACGCGGCGCCACGCGTCTGGCGCTTGAGTTGCCTCATCAATCCCAAACAACCCAACACCGGAAAACAGTCCGGCAGCTAGTAGCAGGAGGAACAATGGACCCTAAGACGACAGCCATGATTCTGGTCGGATACCAGAACGATTATTTTGCCGCGGATGGAATTCTGCGCGGCGTGGTGGAAGAGGCCAACCGTGTGGACCGCACGCTGGCATACACCTTGGAACTGCTGGAATGCGCAGCCGCAACCGGGATGACGTTGATCTCGACTCCCATCATTCTCACCTCCGATTACCGCGCCCTCGCCGAATCGCAGGGCATCCTCGGGACCATCAAGGCATCCGGCGCCTTCAAGGCGGGAAGCAAGGGAGCCGATACCATCCCGGAGATTCTCGCGTTCGGCGACCGCATCACCTACGTCAACGGCAAGCAGGGCTTCAACGCCTTCTCCAACACCGAACTGGACCGCGTCCTGCGCGAGAAGAACATCCACCACCTGCTGCTGGCGGGGATGATCACCTCCCTCTGCATCGATTCCACCGGACGCGCGGCATACGAACGCGGCTACAAAGTCACTGTGGTCTCCGATTGCGTTTCGGCCCGCACGCCGAGCGAGCAGGAGTTTTACTGCGGCAACATCTTCCCGCTGTACGCTGAAGTGAAAGACAGCCGCCAGGTGATTGCGGAGTTGACAGGCGCAGCTGTAGCGGCCAAGTAGGGCGGCATGGAGGCGGAGGAGCAGCAACTGGAGCAGGCGCGGGAGCAATCCCAACTCAGGACCGACATCCACGTTCAGGCGACCTACCTGTTGACGGAGGCGCTGGTGGCGTCGGAGAAGAAGATGCGGCGGCGCATCGAGCTTCTCTCAGAGGTCGTGTTCGAACTGGATCGCGAGGGCAGACTCTCTTTCCTCAACCGCACCTGGGAATCGATGACGGGGCATGAGACGGGCGCAAGCCTGGGAATGCCCCTGCGCGAATTCGTCGTCGAAGAAGACCGCCAGATGCTGGACCGGACGCTCGCCTCCGCGGCGACGCCGGAGCGCGGCTGCCGTCCCCAACTGCGCCTGCTGCGGCGCGACGGTCGCGTCCTCTGGATGGAACTCTCCGCCTCCGCGCTCGAAGAGGGCGGCGTCGTGGGCACGCTGCACGATGTCACCCAACACCGCCTCGCGCAGGCGGAACTGGCCAAGCTCTCGCTGGTGGCGAGCTACACCGATAACCTCGTCGTCATCACGGATGGCCAGGGCTTCATCGATTGGGCGAACCAGGCCTTCATCCGGAAAACCGGGTACAGCATGGAAGAGGCCATCGGGCACAAGCCGGGGACGCTCCTGCAGGGGCCCAACACAGACAGGGCAACCGTGGCGATGATCGGCGAGCGGCTGCGCGAGGGGCGCTCCTTCCAATGCGAAATCCTCAACTACAGTAAGACGGGACAGGAATACTGGGTGGCGATCCACATCTCCCCGATTCGCAATGCGATGGGCGAGGTGGAGCGGTTCGTCGCGATCCAGACCGATATCACCGAACTGCGCCGCACCCAGCAGGATCTGCGCGCGGCCAAAGAGGCGGCCGAATCGGCGAGTGAGGCCAAGACCCAGTTCCTGGCCACCATCAGCCACGAGATGCGGACCCCCCTCAACGTGATCCTCGGCACCACGGAAATGGCGCTGGAGACGGCGTCGAATCCCGAGCAGGATCGCTACCTCTCCCGCATCAATGAAAATGCCGAAGCGCTGCTCGGGCTGATCTCCGATCTGCTCGATGTCTCCAAAATCGAAGCCGGCCAGATCGAATGGGAGCGCGTGCGCTACCAGTTGCGCGGCCGCCTGCAAAAGGCGCTCGCCCCGATTGCCGAACGCGCCACCCGCAAGGGCCTGGCCTTCCAGATGTCGATTGACGAGCAGTTGCCCGAATCCGTCATGGGCGATCCCACCCGCCTGCGCCAGATCGTGACCAACCTCGCCGAGAATGCGCTGAAATTCACCGATAGCGGCTTTGTGCGCGTCGAGGCGATGGGCGTGCGTCCCGGTCCCGGTGGCAGCGGCGTGGGTCTGGCGCTGCGCGTGGCCGATAGCGGCGCGGGGATTCCCGAGGCTGCACTCCCGCACGTCTTCGACCGCTTCTTTCAGGGCGATAGCTCCACCACGCGGCGCAAGGGCGGCGCGGGCCTGGGGCTGAGCATCGTCAAATCGCTGGTGGATGCCATGGGCGGAACCATTGCCGTGGTGAGCGTACCCGGGGCGGGCGCGGAATTCTCCGTGCTCCTGCCGCTCGAACCCGCGCTCGACGCGGCCCAACTGGCGGCCGCCGCAGTGAGCGTGGCGGGCGCAACGCCGGCTTCTCCGGAGGAATCCGTCTCCGTGCTGGTGGCCGAGGACAACGACGATAACTACGTGATCGTGGAACGCCACCTCACCAACCGCGGCTACCGCGTCGAACGCGCCGTCAACGGACTGGTGGCGGTGGAATCCGCCGAACGCAAGGCCTACGACCTCATCCTGATGGATGTCGAAATGCCAGAGATGGATGGCTTCCGCGCCACCCGCCTGATCCGTGCGGCGGAACGGCGCGACGGGCGGCGGCCGGTTCCCATTCTCGCGCTCACGGCGCATGCCGTGAAGGGCTATCGCGAAAAGTGCCTGGAATCGGGCTGCACGGGGTATCTCGCCAAGCCCGTCCGCAAGCAGGCGTTACTGGATGCGGTCGCGGCGGCGCTTCCCGGCGCGCAGGAAGGCGCCGAAGATGGCGCCGTGCCGCGCCGCAAAGAACCCGAGCCGCTCTATGTAGAGATCGATCCGGAACTGGCGGACCTGGTGCCGAATTTTCTCGCCAACTGCCGCCGCGACGCGGTCCGGATCCAGGAAGCCTTGGCGGCCGGAGATTGGGTCCTGGCCGCGCGCCTGGGCCACAGCATGAAGGGCTCGGCGCCGAGCTACGGCTTCGAAGAGATCAGCCGCTTCGGCAAAGAAATCGAAGTGGCAGGCAAGGCCGAATACGCCAAGGGCGTGCAGGTTGCGAGCGAGCGCCTCACCGAGTATCTGCAACGCGTCCGCGTCCGGGCCGTCTGACCGGAATCGGGCGGCAGTGCCCGCAGGCTAAAGCCCAATGCCGCTTAATTAAGCCTCGGCCCCGAGTTCCATCGGACCTGGTGGGGCGGACGCCCTCGTCCGCGCGGGACCACTGGTCCCGCTCTTGCTGCGAAGAGCCATCTGCGCGCGACAATCGAAAGCCCCACGGGAGCGTCGGCCGCGATTGTCAGACTCGCTCCGGGGGACTGCCCCACGAAAGGCCTGCGAGCCTGCAAAGTGGCCTGTTTGAGCGGCATTGAGCGCCCCGGAAAAGCCGGCGCCAATGCGTAGCCGGCAAGGATGACCAGAGGAGCAAGCAGATTCAGGCCAATGACCGAAAACGCAGCGCCGCGAACGCGGCGCCAGCGAATTTCCGGCAACCAGTAGCTCATTCCGGCAACCCCGAACCGCGATTTCGGACCGACAAGTCCGGTTCATGATGCGCCGCGCCGTGAGTTCATTTCAAACCGGCGAGGCCCCGTCGGTGCGGAGCCCGCGCCAGCATGCCACTCGCTACTCCCCGGCCTCCCAGCGGACCTGCCGCAGGTACCCGAGCAGGGATTTGGCGCAGCCTGCCGCAGCGGCGGCGTTGGCATCTTTCGCCGCGGTTTCGATCGCGGCTCCCAGGCGCGTGATCTCCGAGAAGCCATAGGCGGTGCCCGAGCCTTTCATATTGTGGCCGAGCTTGCGGATCTCATCCAGGTTGCCGCCCGCCGCCAACCCGCCGATCCGTTCCAGATCCGTCAGAATCCGTTCCAGATAGCTGGGCACCAGGTCGGCGAGATCTTCATCCACGCGCACCAGCGCCGGCGCCTCGGCCGCGACCTCTTCGTCCGTCCCCGCTTCCACGCGTTCCCCGCGCGCCTTGGGGTTCGCCCACTTCTTCACCGTGGAAAGCAGCGCCTCCTGCCGCACCGGCTTCGTCAGGTAATCGTCCATCTCGGCTGAATAGGCCTGCTCGCGATAGCCCTGCAGGGCATGGGCCGTCAGCGCCACCACCGGGACGCGCGGCAACTGCTCCTCCTGTTCGTATTCGCGAATGGCCTTGGTGGCTTCGAAGCCGCTGCCATCCGGCAGCATCAGATCCATGAACACCACATCGAAGCGCTCGCGGCGGATCGCTTCGAGGGTCTCGGCGATGCTCGCGGCCACGGCCACGTAGTGGCCCGCTTTGCGGAACACCCGCACCGCGTACGCGGCGCTATCGGCGTTGTCTTCCACCAGCAGAATCCGCGCCGGCGTGACCGCTTCCACCGGCGCGGCGGGGCGCGCCGAATCCGTGGGCGATACCGCCGCATCGCTGCCGCGCAGCACCCGCTCGAGCGCGTGCTCCATCCTGCTCGGCGTCAGCGGAAAATCGAGCGTCTCCACCGCGCCCTGAAACGTCCATTCGGGCAGGGCTTCGCCCTTGGGTTCGCGCATCCGGATGCAGCGGATTCTGCCCCGTAGCGCGAGTGTGCGGAAGAACTGCTTCAACTCCTCCGCATCCCAACTCGTGGGCGTAGCCAGCAGCACCAGGCTGCACGGGCCTTCGTCATCCAGATGCGCCGTGGCGGCCCGCAGGCTCTCGAAGGGGAGCACCTGCAGCCCCGTCGATTTCCAGGTGTCGCACAGTAGCCCGAGCCGCTCCCCGGAGGCGAGCAGCAGCGCCGTCTCCGAGCCGGCGGAAGTGACTGCGTGAGCGCTGGGCCCGGCCACCGGCAGTTCCAGCCGGAGCGCGAAGCACGAGCCCGCGGCTTCCGTGGTCTGCAGCGTCAGCGTGCCCCCCATGATCTCGGCCAGCAGGCGCGAGATGCTCAGGCCCAGCCCCGTGCCGCCTGCCTGCCGCCCCACCCGCGTATCCACGCGGAAGAACTTCTCGAACACCCGCGCCCGGTCTTCGTCGCGGATGCCGATCCCCGTATCGCGCACCGAAAACTCCAGAGCGGTCGTGCCGGTCTCGCTGACGCTCCACCCGAATTGCAGGCTCACCGAGCCCTGCTCGGCGAACTTCACCCCATTCGTCAGCAGGTTCACCAGAATCTGGCCGATCCGGTTGGGGTCTCCCTGCAGCCGCGGCGGCGCCGGCGGAGTCACAATGCAGACCAGCGCCAGGCGCTTGCGTTGGGCCCGCGTCTTCACAATCTCCAGCGCGCGCTCGCAGACGTGCACCGGGTCGAACGGTTCGCTTGCGATATCCACCTGCCCCGCCTCGATCTTGGAGATGTCCAGCAGATCGTTGATCAGGTGCAGCAGAGATTCGGAGCCGGCCCACACGGTGTTAACCATGTCCTGCTGATCCGGGTCGAGGCGCGTATCGCGCAGCAGCTCCGTCAGCCCCGCGATCGAGTTCAACGGCGTGCGGATCTCATGGCTGATGCTCGCCAGAAAATCGCTCTTGGCCCGGTTGGCGGCTTCGATTTCCAAAGTCGCACGCCGCTGGGATTCCTCCGAGCGCCGCCGCTCCGTGATATCCCGCATCACCCCGGTGAGTACCCGCTCCCCGCGAATGTGGGCCTTCCCGAATGTCACCTCGATCGGGAACTCGCTGCCATCCTGGCGTACCCCCATCACTTCGGTGGCCTTGGGGCTCGCGCCACTTGAGGTGGAGCGCACCACCCGGAACAGTCCCCTGGGGTTCAACTTGCGGAAGGAGGGCGCCATGAGGTCCGCCAAGACTCGGCCGATGAGTTCGCCAGGGCCATAGCCGAAGATTCGTTCGGCGGCTTCGTTGGCGAAAAGAATGCGGTTGAGCCGGTTGACGCTCACAATCCCATCGGACGCCGTGGAAGAGATCACCCGGTACCGCTCTTCGGTCTCCCGCAACTGCTGCTCCGCCTGCCAGCGATTCGTCACATCGCGATAGCTCCACACTCGCCCGATCACGCCGCCCGGGATGCGGTGAGGCTGCGTCGTCCGCTCCAGCACCCGCCCGTCCTTGAAGTGAATCAGGTCCGTGCCCGCTTCCTCGGGGTGCTCGTACCACCACATCACCCGCTTCACAAACTCCGCCGGGTCGGTCGCCTGCTGCGCCGCGCCCTCCAGCACCGCGCGATGATCCATGTTCGGCATCATCTCGTTTTCCAGGTGCCACAACTCCATGAACCGGTGGTTCCAGGTGACGAACCGGCGCTGCAGATCGACGACCAGAATGCCGTCGTTGGTCGATTCCAGGGTCGAGTGAAGAAGAGAGACCAGGCGGGCGCGCTCCTGCTGCGCGTCCTGCCGCTCCATGAACTGGCCGATCTGGTTGCCCAGTGCCGTCAGCGTGCGCAGCAGTTCGTCATCCGGCGGCTTCAGGGCGGCGCCGTAAAACTCCATGACGCCGCACGCCTGGCCGCCCACCCGGATCGGCACGGCGAAGCCGGAGCGCAAGCCATCCATCTGGGCCGCTCGCCGGCGCACGAAGTTCGGGCTAACCGCGAGATCGGGAATCCAACTGGGGGCATTCGTCTCCCAGGTCACTCCCGGCAGGCCCACCCCGCGCCACCGCGAGAGCGAACGTGTGGCGTGTTCAAAGTGGGAATCGCGCAACTCCGTGATCGACCAGATCGTGTGGGGCGAGAGCTTCTTGCCATCCGCATCCAGCCGCCAGACGGCGCTGAAGCGATAGCCGAGAGCCTCCACGATCGTCTGCAGGATCTTGTGCAGGGCCTTCGTGGTCTCGGTGGCCTCGGCGAGGATGGTAGAGACGGAATAGGCGAGATCCTTGCGAAACTCCTCTTCCTTGCGGGCGGAGATATCGATCTCGATCGCCATGTAGTTGGTGATCACGCCCGCGTCGTTGCGAATCGGCTGAACCTCAATGCTCACGGTGTAGGTGCTGCCATCCTTGCGGTAGTTGAGCATCTCGCATTGGAAACCCTCGCCGTTGTGCAGTTGACGCCGAATGTATTCGATCGTGTCCGTGTCGCTTTCCGGGCCCTGCAGCAGTGAGCCGGGGCGTTTGCCCTTCACCTCTTCGAAGGTGTAGCCGGTGATGCGTGCGAAGGCTTCGTTCACCCATTCCACGCAGCCCGCGGCGTCCGTCATGATGACTCCGTTATCGGTGCGGGCCGCGATCAGCGCCAGCTTGCGGAACTCGGCGGATTGCTCCACCAGCTTGAGGTTCGAT
Organism: uncultured Acidobacteriia bacterium; assembly: GCA_903876865.1. GTDB lineage: Bacteria > Acidobacteriota > Terriglobia > Bryobacterales > Bryobacteraceae > Solibacter. The sequence continues at coordinate 1,439 of CAIRBY010000781.1, read as the reverse complement.
TCTTTGACGGCTTCCCGCTGCTGGCGCAGGCGTTCGGTGAGTTTGCGCAGATCGTCGATGCCGAATTTCTGCGCCTGCACCACCGTGACGAATTCCGGCATCGAATCGTGCACCGCGAAATCTTCGAAGGTCAGCCCGGTCGAGCGGAACTGCCCCGGCTCGGGGAGCCACGGTGAACACAGAAATGCGATCGCCTCCTGCCCCGGCAGCGGCAGCATCTGCCCGCGCAGCCGCAATCCGCGCGTCTGGGATGTGACGAGGAAGATCGATTTTACGCTGGCCAGGATCTCCTCGTAGTGGAGCCCGATCAGCGGGCTTTCGAGCACGAAGCGTTCGGTGAACGAGCAGCCGGGTTCGAGCTCGGGAAGCAATTTGCGAAGCGATGGGCCGACTTCCATCACCCGCAACTCGCGGTCGAAGACGATGTGAAAGGGGAAGAGCGCGGCAACCTGTTCCGGGGCGAGGCGGAGTAGCGATCCCCCGGCAGCCTGATCTTTACCAGCCTGATCTTTACCAGCCGCCTCTCTACCAGCAGATGAGGAATTCATCGTGGTCCGCTCCGGCGGCCTTCTGTAGCGTATGTTCCACCGTCACCGGGGTGGAGAACATCTGTCCCAAACCTTTGAAGAGTCCCACCGCGAAGGGGGCCAACCCTTCGCGTTGCGAGCGGTAGTGCATCAGCACCGAGCGCTCCGTCACCTCGCCGCAGAGAAATTGCGGCGGCGCCAGATGCGGGAAGATCATCGCCACCCGCGAATGGAAGTTGGGCAGGTTCACCAGAAACTCGCTCAAGGTGCGTCCGCCGCCCGCCATCATATCGCCGTACCCTTCCTGCGCCGTCCGGATCACCCAATGGACGCCGAACGCCTCCAGAATCTCAGCCACGGAAACGTGCAGGACATCGGCCGCCGTCTGCACCAGCGCGTAGGTCACCTGATCGGGATAGCCCTGCGTGCTCACAAATACTTCGACATCCACTCCCGATTTTTCGAGAATCTCTTCCCAGACCGCCTCGCCGTGCTCCAGCACGACCATCTGCTCGATTGCCTTGTTGACCATGCCATACATAAGAAAAAGTCTCTCCGGGAGTCTATTGCGCGCTGCCCTTGCCGGACTGGCGGATCTCTTCGATCCTGCCTTCCAGGTCGAACTTGCGCAGCATGCGGTAGAAGCGCGTGCGCCCCACATTCAGCTCGCGCATCACTGCCGATGCGTTGCCATCGTGCGCCACCAGCGCCGCCAGCAGCAGCCGCTTGGAGGCGTCTTCCAGCGTGCCGGATTGCTCGCCCGGTACTTCGAATTCGGCTCCCGCGGAATCCTCCTGCTGCCCGCGCACCCGGTCGGGAAGGTCTTCGGGGCGGATCTCTTCGCCCTCGGCCACCACCAGCGCCCGCTGCATCACGTTCTGCAACTCGCGCACGTTGCCCGGCCACTCGTGC
>CAIRBY010000780.1 GCA_903876865.1 uncultured Acidobacteriia bacterium | reverse complement strand
CGCGGAGCGGGGGCGGCGCGAGTTGCGCGAGGGTCCGCCGGGATCGCCGGAATTTCTACGGCGGCTGCGGGCGCGGACGGGGGGAAGGCAGGCGGGCGAGGGTCGCTGGTCGCTGGTTGCGCAGCGGATGCTGACGCCGCCGAGTCCCACGGAGTGGAGCGCGCACATGGCGCAGCAGCTGCTGGCGCGGCACGGCATCGTGATGCGCGAGACGGCGCTGGCGGAGAATGTGCCGGGCGGGTATCCGGTGATTTATCCGGTACTGAAGACGATGGAGGAGAACGGGCGGATCCGGCGCGGGATGTTCGTGGCGGGCTTGGGCGCGGCGCAGTTCGCGCAGACGGCGGCAATCGATCTGTTGCGCACGCTGCGCGCGGAACCGGAGCGGGCGGAAACGCTGGTGCTGGCGGCGACGGATCCGGCGAACCCGTATGGCAGCGTGTTGCCGTGGACGGGCGCGGGCGATCACGGCATGGCACGCGCGGCGGGGGCGAGCGTGGTGCTGATCAACGGGCAACTGGCGGCGTTTCTGCGCAGGGGGAATCCGGCGATCCGCGTGCTGTTGCCGGAGAACGAACCGGAGCGTTCGCGATGCGCGCGCGAACTGGCGCGGGCGCTGGCGGTGGAGGCGGTGCGGCGGCAGACTCGGCGCACGGGGCTTCTGATCGGTGAGATCAATGACGCTCCAGCGGGCGAGCATTTTCTGGCGCGGTTTCTGGATGAGGCGGGCTTCGTGGTCTCGCCGCTGGGCTTTCAGATGCGGCGGCAGGCGGAGGCGGGCTGATGCCGGAAGGGGACACGATCTTTCGCGCGGTGCGGGCGCTGGCGGTGGAGACGGTGCGGCGCACGGGGCTTCTGATCGACGAGATCAATGACGCTCCGGCGGGCGAACATCTTCCGGCGCGGGTTCCGGATGAGGTGGGCTGATGCCGGAGGGCGACACGATCTTCCGCACGGCGCGCACGCTGGACCGCGCACTGGCGGGGCAGGCAGTGACGCGGTTCGATTCGGTGCTGCCGAAACTGGAGCGCGTCGATTACGACACTCCGCTCGCGGGGCGGATCGTGGATCGGGTGGAGGCGCGCGGCAAGTGGGTGGTGATGTACTTTTCGGGCGACCTGATTCTGCTGACGCATATGCGGATGAGCGGAAGCTGGCACATCTATCGTCCCGGGGAGAATTGGCAGGTGGCGCGCGGGCGGATGCGGATGGTGGTGGAGACGGCGGAGATGGTGGCGGTGGGCTTCGACGTTCCGGTAGCGGAATTTCATACGGCGGCATCGCTGGCGCGGCGCGAGGGATTCACGGGGCTTGGCCCGGATTTGCTGGCGGCGGATTTCGACGCGGAGAAGGCGAGGGCGAATCTGGGTGCGCGCGGCGAGGTGGAAGTCGGGCTGGCGCTGCTGGATCAGCGGGTGATGGCAGGGATCGGCAACGCGTTCAAATCGGAGATCGCGTTTGCGTGCGGGGTGAATCCGTTCCGCAGAGTAGCGACGCTGAGCGGCGAGCAGTTGGCGGAGTTGGTGGCGGTGGCGCGGAAGTATCTGCTGGCGAATGTGACGGAGGGCTCGGGGCACTTCCGGCGGACGACGGGGAGCCTGGATCGCGAAGAGAATCTGTGGGTGTACCGACGAACGGGAAAGCCGTGCCGGCGGTGCGGGGCGGCGATTCAAGCGGGGCGGCACGTGGCGGACGGGCGGGTGAGTTTCTGGTGTCCCGAGTGTCAGCGGGCGAGTTAGCGGAAGAAGAGTTGGCAGGCGAAACCGCCTACCCTGCTTAGCGTTCGGAGTAGTCGATCAGTTTGCCATCGACCTCTTCGATGTGGAGGATGAACTTGCGGCGGCCATCGAGGAGGGTGACGGGGGCCTGGAAGCGGGCGGCGACCATGCGGTCGGCATTGGCGTGGGCGAAGATGCGTTCGCGGGTGACGAGGGTCTTGTTGAACTTCTGTCCGAGCAGGGGGATGGCCTCGAAGAGGCGGGCGGCATCGCCATCGCTCGAGACCTGGCCCTGATAGCTCTTGCCATCGGCACCGACGAGTTCGACGGTCACGGTGCGGACTTCGAAGATGATGTCGCTCGGGTTCGCGATGCGGAAATCGAGCACGGCGATGGAGCTGTTCTCATCGAGCGGCGCGGTGCGCACCTTGAGGATGGCGCCGGGCAACTGCATCACGTCGCCGCGCTGCATGAAGAAGATGCCGCCGATGACGATCGCGATGACAGCGAGTCCGACGGCGAAAGCGACGAGGAAGTTGTTGCGCATGAGGGTCAGCCTTCGCGGACGATCTTCATGATTTCATCCATCGACTTGTGCGCGGCGGTGATGAGCGTGCCATCGAAGAGATGGGTTTCGAGACCGATTTTGTGCTCGTAGCCGTCTTTGTTGAGGGCGGCGAAGATGGCGCGCCAATCCTCTTTTTCCGGGCTTTCGGGCATGACGCCCTTGCCTTTGATCTGGATGTTGAGCATGCGCGCGAAAGGCAGGAAACCATAGCCTTCGGGGAAGGCTTTCTCCTTGCCATAGGCGTTGTGCGGATCCCAGTTGAAGCCGACCCACTTGGAGGGAATCATCTTCATGATCTGGCCTAACTCTTCGGCGGTGGCGACGTTTTGCGAGCCTTCGTTTTCGAGGAGCAGGTAGACCTTCTCCTGTTCGGCGAGCTTGGACATTTCGCCGAGCGAATCGGCCACCTGCTGGAAGACGGCGGAGGGTTCGGCGGTGCGCGTGCCGGCGAAGACGCGGACCTTATCGCAGCCCATGATCTGGGCGCAGCGGAGGGCCTTGCGGTAATCGTCGAGGCGGGCATCCCAGCGGAGTTTTTCGGCGGCGAGGCGTTTGTCGCGGGCCTCGGGAGTTTCGGTGCGCTTGCGCGCGGCCTCCATGCCGGGCCAGGTGAACTTGAGCAGGCCGGTATTGACGAAGGAGACCTTGAGTCCTTCGCGCGCGAAGAGCGCGGCATCGGCTTTGATTTCGGCCTCGGGGAGTTGGAAGTACTCCTTCTTGCCGGGAGGGTTGCGGATCTCGACGTTCTGCATGCCGTAGTGATGGGCGAATGCGATGGACTCTTCGGTGGAGAGCCCGATTTCGTCGGTGATGGCGCTGATGCGCGAGGCATCGATGCGGGATTTCGCGAGCAACGGGGTGGCGAAAGCGGCGCAGGCGGCGCCGGCCAGAAGTTCACGCCTTGTCATGCTTGGCATGGGTCAATTGTAATCGATAAAAACGGCTTGACTTTTGGTGTCACACGCGTCATGTTACAGCTGTGATCCCATTCCGGCTGATTCCGCTCCCTGGCGTCCCGATCGGCGAGCAGGTGGTGTTCGCGGCGAAGAAGGCGATGTTCAGCGGCAAACTGCGTCCGGGGGATGCATTTCCGAGCGTGCGGGAGTTGGGGCGGGCGATGAAGATCCACGCCAACACGGCGCAGAAAGTGATCGCGCAACTGACGGCGGAGGGGCTGCTGGTGGTGAAGCCGGGGATCGGCACGGTGGTGGCGGCGCCGCCGGTGACGCGCGGGGCACGGGGGCGGCTGCTGGAGCGCGAAGTGGAGCAACTCACGGTGCAGGCGCTGCAGGTGGGGCTGACGCTCGGGGAATTGCAGGCGGCGATCGGCGAATGCTGGCAGGGTCTGCAGAAGGAGGGCAAGTCATGATCCGCACGGAAGGGCTGACCAAGCGATACCGGAAGATGGAAGCGCTGCACGACCTCTCGATCGCAGTGCCGGAAGGGAGCGTGTACGCGCTGGTGGGTCCGAACGGCGCGGGGAAGAGCACGGCGATTCAGACGGTCATGAACATCCTGCGGCCGAGCGCGGGGCGGGCGGAAGTGATGGGCGTGGATTCGCGCGCGCTGGGGGCGGAAGAACTGGCGCGGATCGGGTACGTGGCGGAGAGTCAGAAGCTGCCGGGGTGGATGACGGTGGGATATTTCCTGGCGTACTGCAAGGGGTTCTACCCGGCGTGGAACGATGCGGAGGCGGCGGAGCTGGTGCGCGGGTACGGGTTGCCGCTGGAGCGTCCGATGCAGGCGCTCTCGCGGGGGATGCGGGTGAAGGCGGCGCTGGTGGCGGCGCTGGCGTATCGTCCGCGTCTGATCGTGCTGGACGAGCCGTTCAGCGGGCTGGACGTGTTGGTGCGCGAGGAGCTGATCGAGAGCATTCTGGATCGCACGCCGGAGGCGACGGTGCTGGTGTGCTCGCACGATCTGGGCGAGATCGAGAGCTTCGCGACGCACGTGGCGTATTTGAACGAGGGGCGGCTGGAGTTCGCGGAAGAGATGGCTACGTTGACAGAGCGGTTCCGCGAGGTGGAGGTGACGCTGGACCGGGAGGCGGAGATGCCGCGCGAACTGCCGGCGCACTGGATGAACGCGGAGTGCGCGGGCGTGGTGGCGCGGTTCACGGATGCGCGGTATGACGCGGCGGCGAGCGCGGCGGAGATCGCGCGGCGGTTCGGCGCGGTGCGCGGAGTAGAAGCGCGGCGGATGAGTTTCCGCGCGATTTTCCTGGCGATGGCGAGAGCGGCACGGAGGGCGCAATGAGACTGCTGTTGCATACGTTCCGGAAAGACTCGCGGCGGTTGTGGCCGGCGGTGGGGATCACGCTGGCACTGCTGGCAACGCTGGCGAGGGAAGACCGCTGGCGGGCGGACCGCGTGGTGGGGCTGACGGAAGGGTGGCTGAATCTGTTGCTGCCGCTGGCCTGGGCGTGTCTGATCGCGCTGGCGATACTGGAAGAGCCGCTGGTGGGGACGCGGCATTTCTGGTTGACGCGGCCCTACCGGTGGCAATCGCTGTTGGGGGCGAAGGCGCTGTTCGCGGTGGCGTACGTGCACGTGCCGCTGCTGGTGGCGGATTGCTACGTGCTGGCGGCGCGCGGCTTTTCGCCGGTGGGCGCGGCGGCGCATCTGGCGGGGCGGCAGGTGCTCTTGGCGTGCGCGCTCAGTGTGCCGTCGCTGGCGCTGGCGGCGATGGTGGGGAACTTCACGCAGTTCGTGCTGATGGTATTGGCGCTGGGAACGGTGACGAACTTTTTCGGCGCGGCGTTTGAGATGGGGGTGAAGACGCCGGCGGAGAACTGGCTGAGCGGGCCTACGATTGCGGCGCTGGTGCTGGGGGCGGGGCTGGCGATTCTGTATCTGCAATACCGGCGGCGGGGCACGGCGAAGGCGCGCGGAGTGGGTGTGGCTGCGGCGCTGGTGGTGGCGGGCGTGGCGATGTTCTGGCCGGAGGCGGTGGAGAATAGCGTGCACGCGGCGCTGCGCCCGATCGGTTCGCGCGTGGCGCTGCAACTGGATGCGACGCCGCGGTATCCGGGCGGACAGGGCTCGGCGCTGAGTACGAGTGTGGACCTCGTGATCCCGGTGGAGGTAACGGGGCTTCCGGCAGGTGCGCTGTTTCAGGTGAGCGCGGCGCGGTTGACAGTGACTGCGGCGAATGGGAAGCGCTACGAGAATCCGGAGGCGGACGGCCCGGGCAATTGGGAGCGGAGGCCGTTTCAGGGATGGCTCACGCGGATGACTCCGGAGGGCGATGGGGCGGTGCTGTTCCTGCGCTTCGAACGGAAGGAGTTCGCGCGGTTGCGGGATACGAAGGTGCGGATCGCGGGGCAGGCGCTGGTGAAGTTGCTGCGCAAGACGGAGACGCGATGGATGGCGGTGGGCGGCGGCACGGTATCGCGGGAGTTGGGGAGGTGTACGGCCAGCCTCGTGGAAGACCGGTGGGCGGAGCGGGTGAAGGTGTTGTGCGAAGCGGCGCGGGAGGCGGCGGCGCCGGCGAGCGTGATGTTGTGGACACGGGAGGGCCAGCGCCCGCTGTATCACCGGTTGAACGATAGCTTCAGCGCGGTGAGCGGTCCGCGGGTGGCGTGGCTCTCGCCCGTGGCGCGGGGGACGACGTTCCTCGGGGTGTCGCGAGGGGAGCAGCGGTATCCGGGGACGGTGCTGGAGGAGGATTTGGGGAGGGCGCGGATCGGGGTGATGGCGGAAGTGGTGACGGGGTATGCGGTGGTGGAGTTCGATTTTCGGGATGTGGCGATGGGGAAGTGGTAGGGACCTTTCGAGGGCAAGTGAAAGCATCGCGCGCCGCGGCTGCGCCGGCGGCTGAGACGGGCAAGCTAAAGCATGCCCCACCAAGGGCGGGCACAAAAAGCGGGGGGCTGACCCCCTTGAGACTAAGGTGTGAGTTGTATCACCCCGTTCCGGTACCGCCCTATGTTTCCGGGGAGTTAGTGTCTGTTATCCTTTTATCTGAGCGCATTCCGCGTCGCGCCCCAGGACTGCCATGCTTCGTGTACATATGCTTCGTGTCAATATGCTCCGCAAAACTACTCGTGTCATAACTCTCGCCATCATTTGCGCCGGCGCCGGATTCGCTCAGATCACGCTCAACACGATACCTACGCGCGAGGTGGGGCAGCCGCAACTTCTGGCGAACCCCTTTTCGGCGCCGAACACCAATCCGAACCTCGTCGAAGGCCGGGAATTTTACCAGCCTAACGGGCTCGCGCTGGACACTTCGGTCAATCCGCCGATCCTGTACGTTTCCGACACGCGCAACAACCGCATTCTGGCCTGGAAGAACGCGACGTCGTTCACCAACGGCAAACCGGCCGATCTGGTCATCGGCCAGCACGATTTCTACTCCACGGGCTCCAACGGCCCGATCCGGGGGACGGCATTTTCGACGGGTCTGGCGGCGCCCACTGGCATCGCGGTGGATCAGGGCGATCTCTACATCGCCGATAGCGGCAACAACCGGGTACTGCGTTTCCGCAAGCCGTTCAACACGACGCAGGATAAGCTTTTCCCCGATCTGTGCATCGGCCAGGGCAACTTCAATACGGCCACGGTGAACTACCCGCTCGGGCTGGCCACCAACCCTTCGACGAACGGCCTGGCGCTGAACACCGGGAGCAGTGTCTACACCGCGGCGATCAGTTTCGATTCGAAGCACAACCTGTGGCTGACGGATTCGGGCAACAACCGGGTGCTGGAATATTCCGTCACGGATATCTCGAAGAACAACCAGTTCGGCACCTCGGCGATCACAGAGATCGGGCAGCTGGATTTCAGCTCGAAGCAGCCGTCACTGGCGCTGACTGCGGCCGGGTTCACGACGCTGAACCAGTTGGCCACTCCGGCGGCGATCGCCTTCGATTCGGCGGGCCGCCTCTACATCGCCGATGCGGATAGCACGTCGCCCAGCCAGTTGAGCCGCGTGCTGGTGTTCACGCCGCCGTTCACGAGCGGAATGCAGGCCTCCCGCGTGATGGGCTACCCGCCGGTGCAGGTGGCGGGCGGACCCGCGCCGACGGCTTCGCAACTCTTCTCTGTGCGCATGAGCTCGCCCAGCGGAATTTTCTTCCTGCCGGGAACGCAGGGCATGGGCGTAGTGGATACGGGCTACCACCGCATTCTGCTGTTCCCGCCCTTCGATCAGTGGCCGGACCCGACCGTCACCGTTTCCCCTTCGGCCACCTCGGAATTCGGCCATATCGCCGGACTGGGCGGCATCACGACTTCGGATACGAAGAGCCTGAGCCCGAACGATGGCAATCCGCAGGCCGCCGCCACCACGCTTTACAATCCGCAGGCGGTGGTGTTTTTCAATAACGAACTTTACGTGACCGATACCGGCAACAACCGCGTGGTGGTACTGCCGTTTTCGAGCGGCACGCTGCAGGCGGCTTCGCGCGTGCTGGGCCAGGACCGCTTCGACACCAACTCGATCAATCTGATTGAAGGCCGCGAATTCTGGTTCAGCGGGAACACTTTCGATTCCGCGCTGGCGGTGGATAGCACGGGCGACACCCCGCACCTTTACGTCGCGGACCCGTACAACAATCGCGTGCTGGGCTTCAAGGATCTGCGGGACCTCAAGCCGGGTTCGCCCGCCGATATCGTCATCGGGCAGCCGAGCCTCTCCACCGCGGTTTGCAATTACCCGACCGGAGACGGGAATCAACCCACGCAATCCAGCCTGTGCCGCCCGGTGGGACTGCTGCTGGATGGCAGCGGCAACCTGTATGTGGCGGATTCGCTGAATGGCCGGGTGCTGCGCTTCCCCGCACCGTTCTCTCACCAGGGCAATCAGCAGGCCGATCTGGTACTGGGCAAGGGCGATTTCACCACGCCTCCGATCACGGACCCGAACGCGCGCAACATGGCGGTGCCCTATGGACTGGCCTTTGCGGGCGCCAACGGGCTGCTGGTTTCCGACCAGTTGCTGAACCGCGTGCTGTTTTTCCCGTTCACCAACGGGACGTTCACGCCGGCGGATAACGGCAAGGCCGCCACCAAGGTGCTGGGCCAGCCGGACTTCACCACTTCCAGCCTGGGCACGTCCGACACCAAGATGAGCGGTCCGCGGCACATCTCCTGCGACACCGACGGGCGCCCCTATGTGGCGGACTTTGGCAATACCCGGCTGCTGATCTTCGATCAGATTCTGAACAACCCGACCTCCGGCGCGCACGCCGTCTACCAGCTCACGGGAGCGGGCGGAGTCGAAGGGGTTTACGTGAATGCGAACACGGGCGAGATCTGGCTGACCGATCTGGCCGGAAATGCGGCGCACAAATACCCGCGCTTCGATCAGCTGATCAATAATCCGCTGCCCACGGCGAACATCACCAGCGTCAGCCCGATCGCGGTCACGCAGGATCAATACGGCGATCTGATCCTGGCCGAGGCCGTCAACCGGGTCACGTTCTATTACCCGGCGCTGTACGCGGTCAACAACGCGAGCAGCCGTCTGAACTTCCCGCTGGCGCCGAACACGGTGGCGACCATCTATCCCGGCGGCATTAAATTCGGCACCGATTCGGCGGACGCCTATTCGCTGCCCAAGCCGCTGCCGCTGCCGCGGACGCTCGCCGATGTCCAGGTGACGGTCAACGGGGAAACCGCCCCGCTTTACTTTGTGGGACCGGGGCAGATCAACTTCATTGTGCCGTGGGATGCGCTGACGCTGGCCAATCAGGGCAATGCCGATGTGCAGGTGATCAAGGCATCCACGGGCCAGATTCTGGCCGCGAGCCTGGTGCCGTTGAATGTGGCATCACCGGCGATTTATCTGGGACAGCCGATCTCGCAGGGTGTGACGATGGCGGCCGCGGTCAACCTCACGGACGGGCAGATCAACGGCCCGCTCCACCCGGTGAAGCGCGGCGATTACGTCTCCATTTACCTCACCGGGCAGGGACTGGTGGCGAATCCGCCGGCGGATGGCGATGTGCCGAAGAATGGGCTGGTGCCGACGCAGGGCGCCGTCCGCGTATTCATCGGCACGGATTATACGGACCAGATCGTGCTGGTGGGCAGTGAGCAGCGCAGCATCCCGAATGTGGATAGTAATTTCATTCAGTACTCGGGACTGTCGCCGAATTATCCGGGACTGTGGCAGATCAATTTGCGCATCCCTCAGGTCACGGCTCCGGGCGGACCGGCGGTGATCCTGGTGTACATCAACAGCATTCCGAGCAACGACATCACGGCTACGGGCTATCGCACGGTGCTCTACATCGCGAATTGAGGCGAGGGCTTGGGTTTGGCAGGCGGAAGCGCCTGCCCTACTGTTTCGGCAGCGGGATCAGCGGCTACGGCACGGTGCTCTACATCGCGAATTGAGGCTGCGCGTGCGGGTTGGCAGGCGGAAGCGCCTGCCCTACTGTTTCGGCAGCGGGATCAGCGGCTACGGCACGGTGCTCTACATCGCGAAATGGGGCTGCGCGTGCGGGTTGGCAGGCGGAAGCGCCTGCCCTACTGTTTCGGCAGCGG
>CAIRBY010000779.1 GCA_903876865.1 uncultured Acidobacteriia bacterium | reverse complement strand
CCAACCTCTCAAGACGTCTTCGCCGGAAGTCTGGGTGGAGTTGGAGACGTTGCTGGCGGCCGACTGGCCGTGCGAGGCGGGCGGCACCATGCCGATCATGGCCATGACGATCGATACGGGGTTCCGGCCTCAGATGGTGTACGAGTTCGCCGCGCGCCATCCACAGCCTGCGCACGGCCCGGCAGGAGACCGGATTTCTGCGCCGCGCACCGTGGTGGCGACCAAGGGCACGCCGGATTTTCTGAAATTGATCGCGCGCGTCTCGCCGACGGACGCCGCGCGCAAGCGGCAAAACGTCCGGATCTGGCACATCGGCACGCACTGGGCAAAGCAGGAGTTCTACGATTGGCTGCGGATCATGCTGCCCGACGACGGCACGTTCCCGCCCGGCTACCAGCATTACGCCTACAAGGATCAGGACTTCTACCGCGGGCTGTGTTCCGAATCGCGGATCATCCGGTCGAGCGGCAAGGTGGAGTGGATCCCCGACAAATCGATCCGGAACGAACCGCTCGATCTCGCGGTGCTCTGCCGCGCGGCTGCGGCTGTCTGTGGGATCGATCGATTCACGGACGAAGATTGGGCGGAACTCGAGGGCACAGTTACAGCGGATGCGCCCCGCCAATCTAGCAATGGTGACTACTGGGGTGGGCGCGATGACCTGTGGGGCGGGCGCGCCGGTGGTGGAAAGAACTGGTTCTGATGCTTCAACTGACTGAACTGCAATCGATGCGTGACACGCTGCAACGCGCGATCTTCAGCGGTACGCTCCGTGTACAGTTCTCCGACCGCGCGGTTGAGTACACCACCGTCGACAACATGCGGAAAGCTCTCGCCGACCTTGACGCCGCGATCGCCAAGGCTTCGGGGACGACGCCATCCTCTTTCAGCCTGGCCACGCACAGCAGAGATTAAATGAACGCTCTCGACAGGATGATCGGGTACTTCTCGCCCGAGCGGGCTTATCGGCGCGCGCGATTCCGCTCGGCGGCGGAGATGTTCGCGTATGACGGTGCGAAATCAGGCCGCCGCACGGACGGCTGGCACGCCGCCAGCGGCGACGCGAACACCGAGGTCGGTGCCTCCCTGATCAGTCTGCGCAACCGGTCGCGCGACCTGCTGCGCAACAACCCGTACGCGACCAAGGCCATCGCCGAACTGGTCGGGAACACGGTGGGTACCGGCATCGTGCCGCAGGCGAAGACGGGTACGCCAGAACTCGACAAGATCATCGATGCCGAGTGGAGCTACTTCGCTGAGAACTGCGACCCGGGCGGCCAGTTGGATTTCTACGGGATGCAGGCGCTGATTGTGCGCACCACCGCCGAGAGCGGTGATGGCATCGTGCGGTTCCGGCCGCGGTTGCCGCAGGATAATTTCCGGGTGCCGCTGCAGTTGCAGGTGCTGGAAGGGGACTTCCTGGATAGCTCCCGGACGATGGGGATTGCGAGCGGGCACATCGTCCAGGGGGTTCAGTTCAATCTCTTTGGGCAGCGCGAGTCTTACTGGCTGTACAACTATCACCCGGGCGGTGTCTTCATGCTGAATCCGCGTGGCGGGATTCTGAGCCAGCCCGTGCCGGCCTCCCAGGTGATGCACACCTACTGCATCCTGCGGCCCGGCCAGGTGCGCGGCGTGCCGTGGCTAGCGCCGGTGATGCTCGCGATGCGGGATCTGGATGATTACCGCGACGCGGAGCGCATGCGGAAAAAGACCGAGGCGTGCCTGGCGGGGATCGTGACGCGTCCCGAGGGCTCGGGCGGGCTGCCGCTCGGCGCGAAGTCCACCGATCCGAAAACCGGGAACACGCTGGAGCGGATGTATCCCGGCATGATCGAGTATTTGAAGCCGGGCGAGGACATCAAGTTCAACGCGCCGTCGCCGGCCGGCGGGTACCGCGACTACCTGATGACGGAACTCCAGGGCATCGGTGCCGGCATTGACGTTCCGTATGAGTTGCTATCCGGGGATTTGTCGAACGTCAACTATTCCTCCTATCGCGCGGGCATGCTGGGGTTCCGTAATGCCATTGAGGCTTTCCGCTGGTTGACGCTGATCCCGATGTACTGCCGGCCGACGTGGCGGCGGTTCATCGACACCCTGGTGTTCATCGGGAAGATTCCCGAAGCGAACTATGGCGTGCAGTGGACGGCGCCCAAGTTCGAATCCGTGGATCCGCTGAAGGATGCCATGGCCGAGTTGAAGCGCATCCGCACGGGGACGTTGACGTTGTCCGAGGCGATCGCGCAGAACGGCTATGACCCGGAGAAACAACTGCAGGAGATCCGGAGGATGAACGAACTGCTCGACGATTTGCAGATCATCCTGGACTGCGATCCGCGCAGAGTGAACGACAAGGGTGTCGAACAACCAACCGTCGGCGGTGAGACGCCGCCGGCGCCAGCCGCGAAGCAACCCGGCACTGTGAAGCATTCCGCACGGCAGTGGGATTCGCCGACCAGAAGCTTCATTTCGTAACTCAGCACCAAAAGGAAGGAGTTCAATATGCCCGAAGAAATTGCGGGGACAGCGTCGGAGACTGCTCCGGAGATCGCTCCGGCCGAGGTCATGGCCGCTGCGCCGCCGGAGACCCCGCAGGAAGCCCCCGAGTTCCAGCTCGAGCGCTTTACGGTAGCGGCGACCTTCGCTCCGCCGTCGGCGAATGACGACGCCCGCACCATCGACGCGGTCTGGTACACCGGCGCCAAGGTGCCCCGGTTCGATTGGCGTAGCGGCGAGGAGTACGACCTCATCCTCGACATGAAGGGCTGCCGCCTCGATCGTCTGAATAACGGCGGTCCCTTGCTGGACTCGCACAGCGCCTATGGGGTGGAGAGCCAACTTGGCGTGGTGCGCAAGGCTTGGGCCAAGAAATGTACCGGCCTGGCCACGCTCCAGTTCAGCAAACGCGATGCCGTCACGCCGATCTGGAATGACGTCAAAGGCGGCATCATTCAGAACCTCAGCCCGGGCATGTGGATCTATAAGAAGGTCGACACCACGCCAAAGGGCCAGGAGCGGAAGGAATTCACCGCGACGGATTGGGAGCCGTTCGAGATCTCTCTCGTTCCGGTGCCCGCCGACGCCGCCACGACCTTCATGTCGGCGGAAGGAACGCTGGCGCCGGCAGAACCAACCGCAGGGGAAGTGCAACGGGCAACAGCCCAAGAGGAGAAACCTGAGATGGAAACGACAGTGCAGGCTTCGGGCGAAGAGGCCCGTCAGAACGAAGATTCCCTCGCCGCGGCGCGCGACGAGGCGGTGAAGGCGGAGCGGTTGCGGGCGAGCACCATTCGCGCGATCGCGACCGGGCCGTTCACGGTGGAGGAGAGCTTCCTCTCCGGACTGATTGACGAGGGCGTGTCGGTTGACGTCGCCCGGAAGCGCATCATGGAAAAGCTCGATGCCGACTACCGGGCGCGTCCCACCGTTGGGATTAACCCGCCCGCCAGCCATGTCAGTAGCGACGAGACCGACAAGCGGCGCGAAGGCATGGAAGCTGCGCTGCTGTTGCGGGGCACTCCGCGTGCGTCCGGCGAGCTGGTCGACAAGGGCCGGGACTTTGCCGGGCTCACCCTGGTGGATATGGCGCGCGAATGCCTGGATGCCGCCGGAGTCAATACGCGCGGCATGTCCCGCAACGAGATCGCCCGTGTGGCGCTCCAGGGCCGCAATGGGGCCGCCGAGTATTTCGACGGCGCCATGACCACCAGCGACT
>CAIRBY010000778.1 GCA_903876865.1 uncultured Acidobacteriia bacterium | reverse complement strand
GCACGGGGTCGATGACGAGCGCGCGGGAATGGTCGTAGGGGCCCACGCGGAAGCGGAGTTGATTCCCCGCCGCGGCGAACGCGCCTTCGACAGGAATCCGCCGGTCGCCCTCGAGTTGGTACAGCACCGGTTTGCCGAGGGAGGCAGTGCCGTGGGGAGTCCGCAGCAGCGCGTTGCCCGCTGCATCGAGGCTGACGCGGGCACCCTGAATCCGCCAGACGATGCGGGCGGCGTCGGCGCCGGGCGCGACCACAAAATCGTACTCCAACTGTCGCTGATTGCCGTAGTAGAGCAGGTCGATGCCCGGATAGATGGCGCCATAGCGAACCTTGGCATAGGTCGGGATGGCGGAGCGCCAGCGGGCGGGATCGCTGCCGGTGAAGTAGTTCACCACGCCGGGCTGGCGGTTCACACCCGCGGCGGCGGAGGCTGCATTTGCGCCGAGCAGGCTCATGCGCACGGTATCGACCTGCGCACCGGAGGCTTGGCGGCGGTGCTCCAACTGGAGGACGGCCTCTCCCGGCGCCAGCGAGAGCGCGTAGCCGGGACCGCGCGAGAGGAACTGAACGGGCGCAGGCAACTGTCCCCGGTTGGGTTCGAAGCTCAGGGGCGGGTTGAGGAGTTTGGCCTCCGGAGCGGGGGATGCCCAGGCGGGGCCGGGCCAGAGGAAGAGCATGGCGAGCGCCGTGAGGATTCGAAGCGCAGGCGGGAGAGGTGCGACCGAAACACGTCCACTGGTCATACTCGGTATGCCTCGCTGACCTCCCGGCATGACGCGGGAGTTCACAGGACGGGAACCAGGCTCAGGCAGGTTGGGCTTCCCGGCCTCTATCAAGCATAGCGGGAAACAGACAAAATGAACCTAATCTATTTTCAGTGGGCCCGAAGGGCGAGCTCCGCGACCGTATCAGGAACCTCCGCGCTCCGGCTCCCACTCATCGGGGGCATCGCGTTCGACGCGATCTTCGCGGTCCTCCCGCTTTTCCTGTTCCAGGCGCTTTTCGCGTTCTTCGCGCTCTTCACGACCGTCGCTCATGACTCCTCCTGTATTGAGTGTACGGGAGCGGCTGGGCGTGGGGTTACTGCTGGCTCTTGCGTTCGCCGGCTTGGAATACGGCGGTCTTGCCGCTGAAAAGATCTTCGAGGAAGTCGCCGAAAGCCGGGTCGCGGTCGATCGCGGCCTTTTGATCGTTGCGCGCGCGGGCGTTGAGCGCATCGGTGAGCAGTTTCCGCTCCGTCTGCAGATGCGGCAGGAGTTCGAGCGTGACGCTGCCCATCTCATCGCGGGACTGCTCGCCCCATTTCACCAGCACCGGCGGCGTCGAGGGGTTGTGCGGGTTCGTGGCCGAATTATCCCAGACCACTTCACCATCCAGGCGCGTGCCCTTGGGGAGCGCGAGCATTTCGGAGAACTGGTAGCCGTCCTGCCAGGCGAAGTCCCAATTCGGGATGTTGAGCACCACCTTGGTTTCGCCGGTGGGCAGGGTCGCGGTGAGCTTCATCGATTTGCCGATGTAGTGGGCGTGCGCGCTGACGGCGAAGGCATCCACATCGACGGGGAGCGTAAAGGAATCGCGCTTGGTGTAGCTCTTGTCACCAGCGGGGATGCGGAGGCCGGAGAAGAGTCCGAATTCGTTGGGGAGTTGGATGGAGAGCATACGGCGCTCAGGCGCTTGTTTGGCGAAGTAGATGCCGACCACGGTCTTTTCCATCTCTTCCTTGCCGGTGGGGTGGAAATGCTCCTGAATCACGAGGTCGCTGCCCTTGGGGAAGGGACGGGCGACGCCTTCGGGGAGGAAGTGAGGTTGGGTGCCGCCGGCCCAGACGCCGAGCGAGAGCGTGCCGCGAGGCAGCGAGAGTCCGGCGAAACCGGGGGTTCCCTCCCCTTGGTCCGCCTTGCGCAGAGTGCCGGAAACGTCAGCGTAGTAGAGCATATGGTGGACGGTCTTCGGAGCGCTGGGACGCACTTCGATGGCGCGAATCCACTGGTCCTCGGCGAGTCCGACAGGAATGACGAAGTCGCGGTAGATATCGGGGCCGTCGGCGGGGACGCGGTAGGCGCGCGGGAAACTGACGATGAGATCGGGCTGGCCCAGTTGCCATCCGGCGGGATAGGCGGGGAGCGGCGTAGCTTTGGCGGGGTCGCCTTCGGGCATGCCCTGCTTAACCCACGCCTGCAAAAGCGCAAGTTGCGTATCGGAAAGGCGCCGTTCGTCGCGGTAGTTGACGGACGCCGGGGCGGCGTGCCACGGCGGCATGTAGCGCGATTGGGTAACCGCGGCAATCAGAGCGCCGCGCTTCTTCACGTCCTGATAGCTGGTGAGAGCGAAGGGCGCGGATTCGCCCGCGCGATGGCATCCGGCGCACTTGGCGTAGACGATGGGCGCGATCTGCTCGTTGAAGGTAACGGTCGCGGCGGACGCGGATAGGGCGGCGGCGGACAGAAGGATGGCTGGGGCCAGAAGCGATTTCAAGGGGTGTTCCTCCGGGTGCAATGCGCGGGAGGTGACAGCATTCACCCCATTTCCGCTCTTGAGAATAGTATACAAGGTAGGGTAGGCGGTTCCGCCTGCCAACTCCCCGGGCGTGCCAGGTTGGTAGGCGGTTCCGCCTGCCAACTCCCCGGGCGTGCCAGGTAGGGCAGGCGGTTCCGCCTACCCTACTCGATGGACGGACACTTGCGCGGCAAAACCGCGGATTGCCTCGACACTTCACGAACGACGAGGATCTGTCCCACTCGGCCGGGGGGCGGGGGTGGGTATGATGGAGTTACATGGATCCACGCCGGATGTGCCCGCATTGCCGGGCGTTTATCACGATCAAAGACAAAGTCTGCCCGTATTGCAACGAAGCACTGGCGCCCAAGCAGGCGCAGGGCGACGGCATGGCTCTGGTGGGCGGCTTCATTCCGCACTTCCGCTTCAACACGATGATGATCCTGCTGATCAACTTCGGGTTGTACATTGCCACCACGATTTACGCGATGCAGGGCGGCGGCGAAGCCTCCTTCATGAACCTGGATGTGCGCACGCTGGTGGCCTTCGGCGCGAAGTGGAACATGGGGATCGCGCATGGCGAGATCTGGCGCCTGGTGACAGCGGGCTTTCTGCACGGCAACATCCTGCACATTCTGATGAACTCCTGGGTGCTGTTCGACTTGGGCGCGCAGGTGGAAGAGGTATACGGAACCAGCCGGATGCTGGTGATTTACTTCGTCTCCTCCGTGGCGGGCTTCGCAGCGAGCGCGTGGTGGAGCCCGGCGGTTTCAGTGGGCGCCTCGGCGGCGCTGTTCGGCCTGATCGGAGCCATGATCGCGCTGGGTGTGCGGCACCAGAACCCCATGGGCGCGGCGATTCGCGGCATGTATCTGCGCTGGGCGATCTACGGGCTGGTCTTCGGCATGATCTCCGGCTTCACGGACAATGCGGCGCACGTGGGCGGGCTGATTGCCGGCTTCGGTATTGGCTACCTGGCCGGAGTCCCGGCGCTGCGGGCCGGAGCGAAAGAACTGGCGTGGAGGGCGGCGGGTTGGCTGTGCATCCTGTTGACGGCCGTCAGTTTCCTGAAGATGTACTTGTGGTTCGTGGCGAATCCGTTAAGATAACTGTATGCGACTCCGTACAGTAGCGCTCGGTTTGGCACTCTGCTTCGGCCTCACCGGGCTGGGACAGGCCGCCGGCAAAAAGCCCAACGCCGTCAAGTCTCAGAAGGCGACGGTCAAACGCCTGAAGAAGCAAAACGCCAAGCGCGCCAAGCAGAGCAAGTCGGCCAAGGCCAAGCCGCGCAAGAGCAAGAAAGTCGTCATCGCAAAGAAGAAGTAGTCCGCAGCCGCGCGGCAAAGCGCCACCCAAGGTGCACCGCAAGCTGTGACAAGTTGTCGCTAGCGGCGATCCGCCCCTGGCTCGAACTCCCTATATATCCATTTATTATCAATAGCTTGAGGGCTCGGCACGCGAACTGCTACCAGACGTGTGACTGCTCTCATGAAAACGCGTCGAGGAATTCTATTGGGAAAATCGGTGGTAGCCTGTATGGCCCTACCGATCCTGCTCTGGGCATATGCCAGCGGACCGGATGCCGGACTTGCCGGCGTTCCGGGTGAAGCCTCCTGCACGGACTGCCACCGCAGTTCGGGAGGCACGGGGAACGTGACGGTGAGCTTCGCAGGAGGCTCGACCTACACTCCGGGGACGAAGCAGCACCTGGTCGTGACCATCACCGATGCGGCGCAGCGTCGCTGGGGCTTCCAACTGACCGCGCGGCAGGCGGCGGGCAGCAGCACCCAGGCGGGGAGTTTCACGCCCGGGAGCGACGGCTACACCCAACTGGTCTGTTCCCAGGCGAACTTCCGCTCGCAGGTGTTCGGCAACGGCTGCGCCACCAACGGCCTGCCGGTGCAATACATCGAGCACACACAAGCGGGGACACGCAACGGGACCACTGGCGGCATCACCTTCGCCTTTGATTGGACTCCGCCCACAGCGGCCGCGGGAAATGTAGTCGTCTATGTTGCCACGCTCGCGGCCAATGGCGATAACTCCAACAACGGGGACCATACCTACACGGCGAAATACACGCTGACGCCGGCTTCGACTACGCCCGCACCGAGCATCGCGCCGGCCGGCGTGGTGAATGCGGCGAGTTTCCAGGCCACCGTATCCCCGGGCAGTTGGGTCACGATTCAGGGGAGCAATCTGGCGGGCAGCACGCGCAGTTGGGGCTCCGCGGATATTGTGAATGGCGCCCTACCCACGGCATTGGACGGGGTGAGCGCGAAGATCAACGGCAAAGCGGCGTATGTAGCCTATATCAGCCCGTCGCAGATCAATGTGCAGGCTCCGGCAGATTCGGCGCAGGGTACGGTGCCGGTCGAAGTCACCTACAACGGGACCACGGGTGTGGCAGGTTCCGTGCAACTCTTGCCGGTCTCGCCAGCCTTCTTCTTGTGGAACGGAAAGTACGCGGTGGCGACGCGCGCGGATTATAGTCTGGTGGGTCCAGCCGGGCTCTTCAGCGGCGCCACCACCGTGCCTGCGAAACCGGGCGACACGGTCATCCTGTGGGGCACGGGGTTTGGCATGACCACTCCGGCAGTGGCGCCGGGCGTGGTGCCACCCTCGGCTACCGTCGCCAACGTGGCAAATGCGGTCACGGTGACCATCGGCAATCTGCCCGCGCAGGTGTGGGGCGCGGCGCTGGCGCCGGGGAACGCGGGGCTCTACCAGGTGGCGCTCCAGGTGCCGGCGGGCGCTCCGGATGGCGATCTCGCGGTGATCACGACGGTGAATGGAGTTTCTTCGCCCTCCGGCGTGGTGCTCAGCGTGAAGCAATAGAGAGCGGGATTCGAAGTTCCGCACATTCAGTTCAGAACATACCAGTTCACCCCAATTGGGGATCGCCGGAGACACTCGTCACCAGCGGTCCCCGTTTCTTCGTGAAGCGGGAATTCACACTTGCCGGAATCGGTTTCGTGGTACGAAAGGAGCTGGGGGAACGATGCTGCGCTGCCTACTAATTTCCATTGCCGGTCTGAGTCTGAGCGCGGCGGCGGGCGCGCCGGGAAGGGCGCCGGTGCTGGTGGAACTCTTCACCAGCGAGGGCTGCTCGAGTTGTCCCCCGGCGGACCGGCTACTGGAGCAACTGGACGGGCAGGCGATCGTGCTCAGCGAGCACGTGGATTACTGGGACCGCCTGGGCTGGCGCGATCCGTATAGCTCACATGCGAACACACAGCGGCAGCAGGCATACGCGCGCGCTTTCGGCACCCAGGGCCCCTACACGCCGCAACTGGTGATCGATGGCGCCGTGGAGTTTGTGGGCAACGACGCGCGGCGGGCATCGGAAGAGTTCGCACGGGCGCGCGGACGGGAAAAAGTAGACGTGCGCGTGACGCGGACGGCGGAGGGAGTGCTGGTGGAAGCCGCCCCAAGCGCGCATGGCGCGGAGGTGATGTTGGCCATCGCGAAAGACAACGGCGCCTCGCAGGTGGCGGCGGGCGAGAATGCGGGACACCGCCTGCATCACGTGGCGATGCTGGAGAGCCTGCGCAAAATCGGCAGCGTGAAGAAGGGCGCGGGCTTCCGGCAGACAGTGGAGGTACCGGCGAACGCGGAGCGTGTGATCGCGTTCCTGCAGGATAGCGGTATGGGAAAGGTGTACGGCGTAGGGATTCTGGGGCGATAAAGTGGTGTGAGGCGGGCGAGAGAATCGGGATGGCAGAGAAGCGGTGGTGGATCATCGTAGTCGCGGCGCTGCTGGCGATCCTGATGGTGCGGGACAGCATCGGACTGACGGCGGGGGCGCTGGTAGCGGCGGTGATCGGCGCGGGAGTGCTCGGGTACCGGGCCTACCGTCGCAAGAATCCGGCGCGGGGACCGGAAGTCTATTGCCTGCGCTGCGGAGAGACGCTGGCTTCGACGGCGCGGCACTGCAAGCACTGTGGCAGCGCCAGTTGGTCCATGAAGAACTGAAGCAGAACTGAAGCAGAACTGAAGCAGAACTGAAGCGGCGGCAGGAGGCACGGGAACAGCGTGAAGCTGTTGCGTTCGCGCGGGGAGCCGCGGATCAGTTCACGGTGCAGCGTTTGTCGAGGTCTTCCCGGATCTGGGCGGGGAGGGGGGAGGCGGGATTGGCGCTGGCGAGGATGGCCAGTTCGGCCTGCGCTTCCTGGCAGAGTCCGGCCGCCGCAAGTTTGGCGGCAAGCAACAAATGGCTCGGCGGATTGAGTTTGCGCGCGGCTTCGATGGCTTCGGCATCGCGCGGACTGACAATCTCAAAGCGGGCCTCGGGATCCGGAGGCTTGGGGGCGGTGGCGGAGTCGCCTTTGCCGGTGGCGGTGACTTGCCAGGCGTAGACTTTGCCGCGTTCGAGGGCCTTTTCCGGCCTCCAGGAAGTGGCGGTCAGTTCCGGACTGGTAAGCACCGGGTCGTAATTCACGTCGAAGATCTCCACTCGGTAAGACTTGGCGCCCGGACTTGCCTGCCAGTTGAACTCGGGACGGTCAGAGAGCACGACTTTTCCCACCGGACCCACCACGTGAAAGGCAGCGGGCGCATCTCCGGCAGAGAGCAGCGCGGCGCGACTGCTGCGCAATTCCTCCTGCGCCGGAACCATCAGCTTGCGGTCGCGGAGTACACTGGCGAGAGTCTGGCAATCGGCGGGCTGAATATTGGCGGGGCAAACCGGCTGCCCGGCGGTATCGAGCGCGAGCACGGCATTCCCTTCGTGCAGCGAGATCGCAAAAACCGGCGCCTTGGGGTGCGAAGGCATGAGGGCCACCGCCATCAGGATCGCCGCGGCGATCGGAAGCAGCAACAGGTAGCGGTTGCGCTTCGGGCTCGGCATGCGGGTGACTTTGAGACTGGCGGCAAACTCGCGCAGATCCTGAAGTTCCAACCTGCAGGACTCGCACTCCCGCAAGTGCGCTTCGATCTGCTCCACTTTGGCTTGAGGGGTCTTTCCCTCTACGTGGTCCTGTAGCTCCTGGTACGAAAGATGGAAGGCGGAGAGGTCGACCGTACCCTGGAGGGCTTGGGAAACAGCGGCAAGTTGGGCGGAAGCGCTGGCAGATTCCAGCAGCAAACCGCGACACTGCTCGCACCGGGCGATGTGATCGTCGGCGTCGAGAAGGAGTCCGCCCGGCAGGCGGCCTTCCCGATACTTCGCAAGTTGTTCCAGCGTCAGATGTTGCACCGCAGTCCTATCACTTTCCGGGAGGATCCCCACATCCCCGGGTTTACCAACTTATGCCGTATATCCTTTAAAACGTCGAGAAGCTCCGGATATTGGCGTCGGGAAATCATTTGCCAGGTACCCCCTGGGTACTGGCGGACGCCAGACGGCGCGCGAGGCGCTGGCGGGCAGCCTGGCGCAGATTGATCACCTGCTGGCGGGTGACCTTGAGGCGCTCGGCAATCTCCAGATCGCTGAGCGGGAGGCGCCCCCAGAGGTCGGCGAATTCCGCGGCGGCAATCCCCACCAGCGCGGCGATCTGGCGCACGGTGGCGAGTCCGGCGGCGGGCAGCAGCCACACAGCGGGACCACCCTGAGGTTCACGAAAATTCAACAGCAGCGCGGCCCGTTGGGCTTCGGGCAGTTCGACAATTTCACGCCACAGGCGTTCCAGCCCCTGCTTCTGCGCAAGTACGTCATCGGCCGGAGGTTCCGGAGAGATGGCGGCATCGTCGAGCAGTTCCAGGGTTTCGGTACGGTCCTTGATGCCCCAGAAGGCGGCAAAGATCTCGACCAGGCCTTCAAACGGAAGAGGCTGGCCGATACGTTCGAAGATCGCGACGAAGATCTCGCCCGGCGCTTGCTCGCGGCTTCCCAGATGCGAGAGCAGGTCGGGATCGGGAATGGAGGGCGGACGGCCCTGCCACTCTGCGCGGCCGCACAACCAACCCTGTTCGGAATCTTCCCAGAGGGCGAAGCGGGGCGTTTTGGCCAGCAGATAGCGCAGGCGATTCTTCAGGCGGGAGCGCTGCGGGTAACGCTGGCGCAGAAATTGATCGCAGGCGTGATGCGCACTGGTGGCGGCATAGGCGGCGAAGCGTTCGATGGGGCCACCGCCCTGCTGCTTGAGGTTCTTGAGATGGGTGAGCAGTTGCAGAATCACGTCGCCGGCCACATCCTCGCGCTCCTGGGTGGGTGAGGTGGTGAGGCGGCGGGAGATGGTGCGGCGAATGATGGGGGCGGCGTTATCGAAAATCAGCGTGCTGAGCAGAGCGTTTTCATCGGCGGAATTTTGGGCATCCAGAAAGCGCTGGATCAGGGCGGATTCGCTCATGGTTCGCTGCATTCGTGGGACGGCATGCCACTTGGATAGAGAATAGCAGGCGGGGACGTGGTCGTCAGTACTATACCCCTCGTTGGAGGGTGCGCGATGATGAGAGGATGTTGCGCGACGATGCGATTTACTGCGACAGCTGCGGGCAGAAGCTGCCGCTTTCGGCCAAACTGGCACAGCAGACGCTGACGGAGCCAGAGGCGCGGGGGTGGGGGTCGGTGACGGCGGCGGACCCGGACGGCACGGTGACGGTGGATATCTGCCTGGCATGCCGGATCGCGCGGGCGCGGGCGCGATAGGGGTGGCGAAGCGGTTGCGTGCGCCCCGTCAATACGCCTGACCACGATTGTCGATCCCGTCAATCCGCCTGGCCGTTTCCCGGCCTAACTTGCGCAAGTCCGCGCGCGCGGCCGGCTCCCAGAGGAACGAGGTCATGCACCGAATTCCCGGAGGATCTCCTCGTGGGGGATACCGGGCCCGCGTTGCTTGCGGGCCGCATCGATCCGTTGCAGCATCTCCGGATCGACGGGGGCTTCCTCGTGCGTAAAGAGGAATTCCAGATAGCGCGCCGCCGCGACCGTTTCCGATTCCGGGAGCCGGTCAATCAGTTCGTGAAACTGCTGCTTACCCATATCTCTCCTCCTCAATTTACTGGTATTCGATACCCGCACGTTGAGGCGTGGCCTGCCGGGGCTCAATGAAAATCGTGGGAAGCGGCGGCGGGGGCGTGGGATAGCGCCGTCACGCGGCCGGCTTTGACGTTGACCACCCCATCCTGATTCTGGATGACGCCATCGATCAGGAGATTGGTCTCGCTGAGGACTTCGAACTGATAGTGTTCGAAGGTGGCGGGGTTGACAATGGCGTTCATCATGCCGGTTTCGTCTTCCATGCTGAGGAAGACGAAGCCCTTGGCGGTGCCGGGGCGCTGGCGTACCACCACGCTGCCGGCGATGCGCACAAGACTGCCCTCGCGGAGGGCGGCGAGGTGCATGGCGGGGATGACGCCGAGCGCATTCATCTCTTTGCGGCGGAGGGCCATGGGATGCTTGCCGACGGTGAGCCCGGTGCCGCGGTAATCCGCCCAGAGGCGCTCTTCGGCATCCATGGGCAGGAGCGGTGAGGGCTCGCCGGTCTCTTCCAGGGCTTCGAGCAGAGGGCCCACGGACAGGATGGAGCGCTGCGCCTGCCAGAGGGTATCGCGGCGGTGCTGCTTTTCGAGCGGGTTGAGGGCGCCGATTTCGGCGAGGCGGTTGAGTTCGTCTTTACGCAGTTCGCGCACGCGCGCGGCGAGATCGTCCACGCTGGTGAAGGGGCGTTCGGCGCGGGCGCGGAGGAGTGCACGGGCGGTCTCTTCGCGCAGCCCGCGGGCGTAGCGCAAGCCAAGGCGGATGGCCTTCCCGCTGAGCAGCGTACACTCCCATTCCGAACACGTCACATCCACGGGGAGGACACGGAGGCCGTGGCGCTGCGCATCCTTAATGAGGATGGCGGGCGAGTAGAAGCCCATGGGCTGATTGTTGAGCATGGCGCAGGTGAAGGCGGCGAGGTGGTGGCACTTCAGATACGCGCTGGCATAGGCGATCAGGGCGAAACTGGCGGCATGCGACTCGGGGAAGCCGTAGAGCGCGAAGGCGGTGATGGAGCGGACGATATCGTCCTGCGATTTGCCGGTGATGCCGTTGCGGGCCATGCCGGCGCGGAGTTTGACTTCGATATCCGCCATGCGTTTTTCGCTGCGCTTGAAGCCCATGGCGCGGCGCAACTCTTCGGCCTCTCCGCCGCTGAAGCCGGCGGCGATCATGGCCATGCGCAGCAACTGCTCCTGAAATAACGGGACGCCGAGCGTGCGCTGGAGGACGGGTTCGAGCGAGGGGTGGAGGCAATCGGCCGGTTCCCTGCCCTGGCGGCGGTTGAGGTAGGGGTGCACCATCTTGCCGACGATGGGGCCGGGGCGGATGAGCGCGACCTGCACCACGATATCGTAAAAACGCGCGGGTTTCATGCGCGGCAGGCAGGACATCTGGGCGCGGCTCTCCACCTGGAACATGCCGACGGTATCGGCCTTCTGCAGGGCGGCCATGACGGCGGGATCGTCCGGCGGGAGTTGGGAGAGATCGACTTCGGGACAGAGCTTGAGGCAGTCTTCGAGCACGGCCATCATGCCGAGACCGAGCAGATCGACCTTGATGATGCCGAGATCGGCGCAATCCTCTTTATCCCACTGGACGACGACGCGGCCGGGCATGCTGGCTGGTTCGAGCGGGACGACGGAATCGAGCGCGCCCTGGCAGATGACCATGCCGCCGGAGTGCTGGCCGAGGTGGCGCGGCAGATCCTGCGCCATACGGAAGAGTTTGAGGAACTTCGCGATTTTGGGGTGGTGGAGGTCGAAGCCGGATTCGCGGAACTGGCGCTCGGTGGAATCGAGCGGGTCCTGCCATTCCCAGTGGCGGACCAGGGAACTGAGTTTTTCCAGGCTGGTGACTTCGAAGCCGAGGGCTTTACCGACCTCGCGCGCGGCGGAGCGTCCGCGATAGGTGATGACGTTGGCGGTCATGGCGGCGCCGAGTTGTCCGAAGCGGTGGTAGACATACTGGATGGCCTGTTCGCGCTGGCTGCCGCTGGGCAGATCGAGATCGATATCGGGCCATTCGCCGCGCTCTTCGCTGAGGAAGCGTTCGAAAAGCAGGTCCATGCCGACGGGGTCCACGGCGGTGATGCCGAGCGCGTAACAGACGGCGCTGTTGGCGGCGCTGCCGCGTCCCTGGGCGAGGATGTGGCGCTCATTGCAGAAGCGGACGATGTCCCACACGATCAGGAAATAGCCGGGGAGGTGGAGCTTTTCGATGAGGGCGAGTTCGCGCTCGATCTGTTTGCGGGCGCGTTCGTGATAGGGGCGGTAGCGGCGGCGCGCGCCCTCATCGGTGCGCTTGCGCAGGAAGCTCATCTGGGTTTCGCCCTCGGGGACGGGGTAGCGGGGAAATTCGTAGCCGAGATCGGCGAGGGTGAATTCGAGGCGCGCGGAGATCTCTCGAGTGTTGGCAATGGCTTCGGGGAGATCGGCGAAAAGGCGCGCCATTTCGGCGGGGGCTTTGACGTGGCGCTCGCTGTTCTGTTCGAGCAGGCGTCCGGCGGCGGCGAGGGTGGTCTTGTGGCGGATGCAGGTGAAGACGTCGAGCAACTGGCGCTGGGCCGGTTCGGCGTAGGCGGGTTGATTGGTGGCGACGAGCGGGATGCCGAGGCGGCGGGCGCGTTCGATGGTGGCCTGAGTGTGGGCCTCTTCTTCGCGGTTGTGATGGCGCTGGAGTTCGGCGTAGAGGTTGTGGCGTCCGTAAATTTCGAGCAGGCGTTCGTCGGGGTGGGTGGTGAGGCAGAGGAGTCCGGGGGAGAATTCGGCGAGTTCTTCGAGGGTGGCGGCGGCCTGGTTGGCGGGGTCGTTTTTGGGGACGCGGAGTTTCATGCGGGTGACGAGGCGGCAGAGGTTGCGGTAGCCTTCGCGGGAGAGGGCGAGGAGGGGATAGGTGTGGCCGTTGGTGCAGGTGATCTCACTGCCGATGTGGGCGCGGATGCCGGCCTTTTTCGCGGCCATGTGGAAGCGGGGGGAGCCATAGACGCCATTGCGATCGAGCAGCGCCATGGCGGGCATGTCGAGTTTGGCGCTGGCTTCGGCGAAATCTTCGGGCACGGCAGCGCCTTCGAGGAAGCTGAAAGCCGAGCGGGCGTGGAGTTCGATGTAGGGGCCTGTTGGGGCATCCATTTTCGCTTTTTATTCGCCTTCAACTGATTTTTGCCGGAAATGCGGCGGGTGTCAAGGGACGGAAGACGGCGGGATGGTTTCAGCGGGGATCGGGGGCGGACTAAGCGGAGAAATCGACCTTTTCGTAGAGGTCGGCAAGTTTGAGATGGCAGGCGATGGAAGGGAGAGAGAGGACGTCTTCCAGACGGCTGGCGGAGGTGAGAAGCCAGCTACTTTCGGGGCTGCTCCCGGCGCCGGTATCGGGTTGGCGGGTGTAGAGATCGGCCTGGACGAGATCCGAGGAGACCATCAGGTAGGCTTGCAGCGACTCGATGGAGCGATAGTGTTTGAACTTACGGCCGCGATCATAGGCCTCGGTCGAAGGAGAGAGTACTTCCACCAGGAGGACGGGATTGAGCAGGACATCGAAATGGCCATCCAGGAATTTCGGTTCGCCGCAGACTACGACCACATCGGGATAGGTGTACAAGCCCGTGGCGGAGACGAGCACGCGGAGGTCTGAGGAAGAAACCGTGCAGGGGGCATGGCGCAACTGCTGATGCAAGGATGCGGAGATATTGCCGGCCATCACGTTGTGAGCATACTTTGCCCCGCCCATCGCGAACATTTCGCCCTGGTAATACTCGCTTTTAAAGGCGGCTTTGCGCTCGATTTCGAGATATTGTTCGGGCGTGAGGAATGGCTTGGCCTGCGTGGACATCAGCGCCTCTACTGCTAAATTACCATTTTAGCGAAGCGAGACAGACACGTTGAGCGGGCGTGGAGTTCAGTCATAGGCGCCTTCGACGAACCAGCCGCGGGGTTCGCAGTAGATGCGGTAGAGGGCGCCATCGGAGAGGGCGATGTCCCATTCGTCGCGCTGCCAGGGGTCGAGCGTCCACCAATCGCCGGAGGTGCGCCAGGGTCCGGCGCGTTCGATGACTTTGCCGCGGATGCCCTCGGCGGTGACGAAACTGGGCTGGCTGGAGGCGATGGCGACACGGGCGGCGCGCGCGGGGCGGAAGAGACGCAGGGCAAGTCGCGGGGCGGCGGAAATAGGGGCGGCCGCTGGTTTCGCGTTCAACGCGGCATTACTCTCGACGCGAAACGCGGCATTACTCTGGACGCGAAACGCGTCGGGGCGGTGGGTGTCGAGCAGTTCGGGGATGCCGGCGCGGCCTTCGCCGACGAGCGCTTGAATGCGGGCGAGGGTGAGAGAGAGTTTCACCGGTTCGGGGGCGACGGGGACGAAGAGGCCGGATTGCGCGGCCTGCGGCTTGACCGGGTTGACTCCCATCCACAGATGCACCACGGGAGCGGCGGGCGGGTGGGCTTCGAGATCGAGTTGGAGGAGTTTCAGGAACGCTTTGGTATCGAGCGTGGGGACGGGGAGGTGGAGCGTGCGCGCGTGCGTGGCGCGGGTTTCGAGTTGGAGGCGGAGGCGGAGTTCATCGGTGGCGAGGGCGCGGGTGGCTAGGCGGGTGGCGAGTCCGTTGATGAGGCGGGCGAGGAGGAAAGCGAGCGGCTCGAGCAGTTCCACGGGGTATTCGAGCTCGATCTGGTCTTCAAAGGTGAGCGGCTCTTCGATGCGGCGGAGTTTGCGCTCGGCTTCGCCGCGGGCGAGTTCGCGCAGGCGCATGCCCTCGGCGCCGAGGCGTTCGGCGATGCCGAGCGGGGGCAGGGCGGCCATTTCGTGGAAGCGGCGGATGCCCCAGCGTTCCAGGGTTTCGAGCAGTTGCGGGGCGGGGTCGAGCAGCGTGAGCGGCAACGGGGCGAGGAACTTGGCTTCATCGCCGTAAGGGATGATGCTGACACCGGGGAAGCCGCGGGCGGCGCAGATGGCGGCATCGGGATTGGCGGCGAGGGCGAGATGGGCGGTGAGGCCGGCTTCGCGGACGCGGCGGGCGATGGCGGCGGCGACATCCTGGGGGAGGCCGAAGAGGCGATCGAGTCCGGAGACATCGAAGGTGACGGTGCTGAGGGAAGCGTTGGCAGGCGAAAGCGCCTGCCCTACAATTGCTTCCACCGCGGGGGAGAAATCGAAGGCGATGGCGGTCAGATTGCCGGGGCCGTGAAGACAGGCGAACATGACTTCCTCCTTTGGGTGGATTGGGCGTTCACCTGGCTGGAGCGGAGCAGGCGGGAGACGCCGGGAGCGCCGCTCCAGGTATCGGCGCGGCGGGTGCATTCGACCACGAGCGAGGCGCAGGTGCGGGCGTTGGATTCGCGGGCGAGGGTGACGAGCACGGTGGGGGTATGCTCCACGGCGCGGCGCAGGCGGAACCAGGAGGTGAGGGAGATGCGGCGCGCGGAGGCGGCAGGGGTATCGCCGAGGTCCATGACGACGAGGCCGAAGCCACCGCCCTGAATCAGGAGATCGGCGGCTTTGAGGGCGTGTTCGGCGTTGTGGCCGCAGCGGACCCAGAGGAGGCGGGCGAGATCGACCCCGGCGGCGGCAGCGGAGTGGGGGGAGAAGGAATCGGCGGCATCGATGAAGGCGCAGATCTCCTGGCGGGCGGCGGCCTGGGCGAGGAGGGAGAAGAGCAGGGTGGTGCGTCCGGAGGAGGCGGGGCCGACGATTTCGGTGAGGCAGCCTCGCGGGAATTCGAGCGCGGGGATGCCGCTGGGGACGCCTTCGGGCTCGGGGCGGGACTGCCAGGAGAGGGGTCCGCCGAGGATGGATTCGAACTGCTTGTGAAGTACCGCGGCACCCATATTTCGCCCTTAGTTTCGCTTTTTATTCGCCTACACCTGATTTTTACCGAAGTGAGATGGGAAGTCAAGAAAAGGCTTGACGAGCATTTTTATGTAATGTATAAATTACATAGAGTTCGTTATTTATAACATAAAGGTAGG
>CAIRBY010000777.1 GCA_903876865.1 uncultured Acidobacteriia bacterium | reverse complement strand
GAGTGTGCCGCGGGCGAAGGCGTGGAGCGCGGCGGCGATGCTCCACCACGCGACGCAGAGGCCATAACCGAGGCGCGTGCCGAGACGATCGATCATGGGGCCGGAGAGGCCGTTCATGATCGTGTAGGCGAAGAGGAAGGCGCTCACCACGTGCGAGTAGCCTTCGTTGCTCATGTGGAAGCGCTCGCGCAGAATCGGCGCGGCGACGGAGAGCGTCTGCCGGTCCAGGTAGTTGATCATGGTCGCGAAAAACGCGAGCGAGATCATCCGCCAGCGGAGCGGCGATGGCGCGTCGGCGGTTGTGGGAGGCGCGGGCGTCACGCGAGGTCCAACCGGACGGCCTCATGGATCAGTACGCGCGGGACGGTGACTTCGACCCAGCCGCTGGCGACCTTGTGCGGTAGCGTGGTTCCGGCGCGTAGCAGCGACACGGCACGTACCGTGCGTCCGGCGGGGATGCGGATGCGCGCGGCGATGTTCTCGATGGGCAGAAACTCTTCGCGGATGCGCAGTTTCTTGGTCTTGTTTCCGGTGTCGGCGATCAGGTGCAGCAGGATGGTGTCGGGCGCGGACATCAATTGCGGCATCAGGCCGGAGCGCGCCTCCACCGTGTAGGTGCGGTGCGGTTCAAGGATCGGATCGAGGAGCGAGGCGAACCACGTGCGCAAGCGCTTCATGCGGGTCTCGTTATATATGGCTTCGAGGCCGCTGCCGAGATAGATCACCGTGCCCTTGCCGGCGGAGCGGCGCACGATCGCGGGTCCGAGGTTGGCGCGGTGGCCGCGGTCGATGGTCTCGGCGAGCACTTCCCCGCCGCCGGTGTTGGTGAAGCGCATGACCTGTGGATCCTGCGGGATGAGTTCGCCCGAGGGGAGTTTGAGATAGAGATCGGGGATCTCGATCGGTTCCACGTTGGTGAACTTGGCGCCGAACAGATCGGCGAGGCCATAGTTGGCGCGCATCTTGCCGTACTCATCGGCAATGCTGGTGAGGTGCGTGGCGATGAGGGTGCCGCCTTTGTTGACGTAGTCGCGGAGCATGGCGCATTGTGCGTCGCTGAGGCAGGGCGCGTTGGGCACGTAGAGCAGCGGGTAGCGCGCCAGTTGCGCGGGTTGCATCAGGTAATCGAGGAAGGGCTCGGAATCGTAGCCCAGATCTTTCATGATCTGCCAGGCGCCGTGATAGTAGTTCTCGTAGCCTTTGGAGACGTAGTGTTTGCCGTTGAACCAGTCGATGGTCTGATCGCTGACGAGGACTCCGGCAAGGGGGCGTCCGGTCGCGGCGGCGAAGAGTTGCTGGTGGGCCTTGGAGAAATCGAAATTCTGTTTGACGTAGCGGCCGCTATCGAACGTCAGCGGTGAGGCCTGTTCGTAGAAGAAGCGGCTGAGGCCCCAATAGCAGATGCCGGCGCCGCCGGTGATGGCGGTGGCGCCATCGAGCAGGAGTTCCTGGCTCTCCACGGGATAGGTGAACCAGCCGCGCATGTGATCGTCCTTCATGTGCTCGCGGTTGTACTGCGTGTGGGAACTGACGTAGGTCCAGGTGACTTTGCCGGTGGAGTGGCCGAGTTG
>CAIRBY010000776.1 GCA_903876865.1 uncultured Acidobacteriia bacterium | reverse complement strand
GTCTTTTCGTGGCCTGTCGTTCCTGGGCTAGTTGCCTTCCTCCCGCCGGGAAACAGAACTCAGATTCGCCGGATCAGCCAGCAGGCCTGTCCTACGTGCTATACTCATGAAGTCTTTCCTGCAAAGATCCAGGGAATAATTATGCCGAAGCTGAAGACTCACAAAGGTGCGTCTAAACGGTTCAAAAAGACGGGTACGGGCAAGGTTGTTCGCAGCCATGCTTTTGGTCGTCACATTTTGACCTCTAAACCGCACAAACGGAAGAAGAAGTTGCATCAGAGCGTGGTCGCCGACAAGGCCGATCAGCCGGTTCTGAAGCGGATGATCCCCTACTAGACATTGAATTGTCGCCCCTGATGCGTCAGGGCGGTAGGAGCGGTCGATTTTGTGCGGACGGAGCGCGTGGCACGTGCCCGATTCCGCCAATGAATAAGCCAAATTAAAGGAGACAAACGTGCCCAGAGTTAAACGTGGTACTCACCGCAGGGCGTCCCGCAAGAAAGTTTTAGCGCGCGCAAAAGGTTATTTTCTCACCAAGAGCAAGCTGTACCGCGCAGCGATGGAGGCCGTGGACCGCGGCCTGAAATTCGCGTACGTCGGACGCAAGAACAAGAAGCGGGAATACCGGTCTTTGTGGATCGTGCGTATTAACGCAAGCTGCCGCGCCAACGGCATCCCCTACAGCAAGTTCATCAACGGGCTGAAGTCCGCCGGGTTGGACCTGAACCGCAAGGTTCTGGCGGATGTGGCGCTGCATGATGAAGCGGCGTTCAAGGGTCTGGCGGAACTGGCGAAATCGGCGCTGGCCGTGAAGGAGTCTGCCCGGGCGGCGCTGAAGGTATGAGTCCTTTGGAGTTTGAAGGCGATTCCCTCAGCAGTCTGGAAGAGCGCATTCAGCGCGCGGTGCAGTTAGTCGCGCGGTTGCGTGAAGAACACGGGGCGGCTTTGGAAGAAGCCGCCGAAGCCAAACGGGAAGCGGTACGGCTGGCGGAAGAAGTCAAAACCCTGCAAGCGGAACGCAAGCAGGTTCGCAACCGGATCGAAAAACTGTTAGGCCAGATCGATCAACTGGGCGCCTCCTAAGGGGGGCGCTTTTTTGTTTGGGAGAAGATTGGTATGGACAACAGCCCTCCCGATAAACAGCAGGTTCGTGTCACCATTCTCAGCCGTCCCTACACGCTGATCACCAGCGGCGATTCGCACGAAGTAGAGGAAGTGGCTGCGAGCGTAAACGAACTCATGCTCTCCATCGCCGCCAAGGCGCCCAATGCGGATTCCACGCGGATCGCGGTGTTGGCGTGCCTGCACCTTGCCGACAAACTGAAACAGGCGGAGCGCGAGCACTCGGAATTGAAAGAGCGGGTGGACCGCAAAAGCGAGGAGTTCGCCGGGTTGCTGGAGCGCGTGCTGGACGGCGCGGGGGAGCGGTGAAGATGCGGATTCTGATACTACCAATCGTGGCGGGAGCGTTACTGATGGCCGGGGGATCAATTCAGACGGAGACCGCCGAATGGCGGCGCACGCGCGAGGCTGCGCTGCGCAAGGATGGCGGCTGGCTCACGCTCACCGGCTTGTTCTGGCTGCATGAAGGGCCGAATCCCTTCGGACGGGACGCGGGCAATGAGATTGTGCTGACCGATGGCGCGGCTCATGCCGGCAGTTTCGAACTGCACGGCGGCAAGGTCACGGTGAAACTGGATGGCGCGGCGCGCGAGATCCAACACGATTCGGCGGATGCGGCTAAGGTTGGCCGGCTGAGCATGTATGTGATCAAGCGGGGCGAGAAGTATGGCATCCGGCTGAAAGACCCGGAGAGCGAAGCCCGGCGCAACTTCAAGAGCATCGAGAACTTCCCGGCTCAGGAAGAGTACCGGGTAACGGCGAAGTGGGTGGCGGCGCCGCTGGAGATGCCGATCCTGAATATGCTGGGGCAGACCGAGGGAGTGCCGAGTCCGGGCTACGCGGTCTTCCAACTGCATGGCAAGGAATACCATCTGCGGCCCTACCTGGAAGAGCCGGACGCCAAGGAGCTCTTCTACGTATTCCGCGACCTGACCAGCGGCAAAGAGACGTATGGCGCGGGGCGTTTCTTCTACTCCGAGTTTCCGCGGGACGGCCACGTGGTGCTGGATTTCAACCGGGCGTACAACCCGCCCTGCGCGTTCACTCCGTACGCCACATGCCCGCTGCCACCGGCCGAGAATCGCCTCGCCGTGCGGATTGAAGCGGGCGAAAAGAAGTACGGCCACTAAGCCAACCGGCCGTCACTCAAAATCACAGCAGAGCCGCAGCAAACCTGCAGCAAACCCGCTACCGCGTTGGTGCGGGCATCCCTTCGCGGGCCGAGTTCAAGCCAGCTTCACCCCGCCATATACGTGCGCAGATTCTGTAGCGACGTGTCGATGGAATCAGAGGGGGACTCGGCGACGACGGGGTAATAGCCGGCGCCGGAGAAGACGTGGCGGTGCATGTGCACGAACAGGGCGGTGAGTTCGGGGTCGCGCCAGCCGCGTTCGGTCTCCTCCTCCAGAATCTGCAGGGCATGGGCGGAGGAGGAAGCGCCGCGATAGGAGCGCGGATTGGTGAGCGCGTCGTAGATATCGACCAGTTGGAGCACGCGTGCGAGCAGGGGGATATCGTCGCCGCGGAGGCCATCGGGATAGCCGCTGCCATCCCAGCGCTCGTGGTGGTGGCGGATGAGCGGCAGGGCTTTGCGGAGCGCGGGAAGGGGGCGGCACACCTCTTCGCCGAGGACGGGATGGGCGCGCATGGTGCGCCACTCTTCGATGGTGAGTTTCCCGGGCTTGAACAGGATCGAATCCGGAATGGCCACCTTGCCGATATCGTGGAGCGAACCGCCGATGTAGAGGGTCTGCAGGCTATCGTGATCGAGGTTCATGGCCATGCCCATGGCGACGCCGGTATAGGCGAGGCGTTCGCAATGCGCGGCGGTGTGCGGGTCGCGCTGTTCCATCAGGCGCGTGAGCGCCAGCAGAACGGCCTCCGTTTCCGAAGGGTCCAGGACGCCGAGGGGCGGAAGTTGCGGCTGGGCGCGGACCGCGACGGGTTTGCGCTCGCTCAGACACGTCAGCGCCGTGCCGGGTTTGTCTCGAAATCGTTCCATGGCGTTAGAAACTCTATCGGCACAGTTGGGGAAAACTTCACGGCCTAAGGCGAGAATCCGGCGGGGGCGGGGGGAAGTCCTTGAGGGGCGGGAAGAGGCTGAGGCAAAGACAACGACAACGGCAGAGACAACGGCTTAGATTAGCCGACAGGTCACAAAAGGCGATGACCTGTCCCACTGGTCCACTCGTCCTTTAGTGGCGGACGAGGGTGACGGAGCGCCAGGAGGAGTTGCCGGCGGCATCGTAGGCGCGGACGGTGATGACGTTGGTGCCGATGAGGAGGGGCGCGGTGAGAGTCCACGCGGTGGTGCCGGCGGCCTGGCCGGAATCGCCGAACGCGTCCGACCATTTCACGGCGGTCACGCCGACGTTATCGCTGGCGCTGCCGGCGATGGTGACGGAAGCGGCGGAGGTGCTGCCAATGGTGAAACTCGGGGAGACGATCTGGAGGGTGGGCGCAGTCGTATCCTTCGATGCCGGATTGGTGGCCGGGGGATTGGGTATGGGGGTCGGCGTCGGAGTCGGTGTCGGGGTAGGAGTTGGCGTGGGAGTTGGCGTTGGCGTGGGCGTGGGGGTTGGAGTTGTGGAAGAGTTGGTGCCGTAGAGGGCGCGGATGCCCGCGATATCGTCGGCGGTGAGGCCGGTGGAGAGGTGATAGTAGGCGTACATCACGGCGCCGGGTTTGTCGGAGTGGCCGAGGCCGAGGGCGTGGCCGGTTTCGTGGAGCGCGACCGAATAGAGATCGGTATTGGCGCCGAGTTTCCAGGCCTCATCGGCATCGAGGTGCATGTCGCCGGCGATGGGTTCGGCGTTGAGCGGGGCGGGGTAGAAGGTGTGGGCGAGAACTCCGCCCGGGCCATCGAACGGATAGGCGTCGCCGTGGGAGCGGCTGCCGAAAGAGACATCGATGGTGCGGCCCTGACCGGCCTGCGAGGCGGGGGTGAGGGTGACGTTGGTGTAGCGGGTCCATTCGGACATCGCATTCTGAATGGTGGAGAGCGAGGTGGCGCTATCGAGCTTGGTGGTGAGGTTGCGGACGAAATACTGGAGGGCGACCTTGCCGGCGGCGTCCTTGGGCCAGCCGTTGCCGACGAGGACGTAATCGCCCACGAGTCCGGCTTCGGTGAGCGCGCCGGGGCAGGCGGCCTGGGGAACTCCCGCGGCGAGTTCCGGGGAGGCGGGCATGATGTAGGAGACGTCGTCGAGTTCGGAGAGCGCCTCGATGGAGGTCCAGGCTCCGGAGAGGACGAGTTGCCCGGCGAGCAGGGACTGGTTCTCGAGGATCGTGAAGCCCACGGCCGCGACAGCGGAGCGGTCCGCCGCCATGTTGGCGTCCGGGAAGAAGGAGACGAGCAGCGGTCCGGTGACCTGGTCTTCCAGCAGGGGGCTGATCTTATCGCCGGGCTCGAGGCGTCCGG
Source organism: uncultured Acidobacteriia bacterium (assembly GCA_903876865.1). GTDB lineage: Bacteria > Acidobacteriota > Terriglobia > Bryobacterales > Bryobacteraceae > Solibacter. Next base: position 2,292 of record CAIRBY010000776.1, on the reverse strand, counting down.
CGGAGACCAGATCGAGGCCGGAGAGATCGGGGAGGACCGGGGCGGAGACCATGAGGGCGTTGTCCGGCACCGATTGCAGCACGCGGATGCCGCGGCGTCCCAGTTCCTGGAGCAGGTCCGGTCCCGGTTGGGAGCGGAACTCCAGCAGGAAATGGGTGGTGGGGGTGTGGCGCGGGGAGGGGCCGCGCCGGTGGGTGCCGGGCGTGCTCGGGGAGTTGGAGGCTGCCGGGCGGACGCGCGCTTTGAGATGGATTTCAGGCTGTGCGGCGACGCCAGGAGCGAGCAATATTACCAGGAATAGCGCTTGGTGTAATTTCATTGTTCAAACTCTGAAATTCATTTCGACCATCCGGGTCCGAAATTCCGCGAAATCGCCAATAATTTACCGTTAGGTGAGAAATAATTGCCAGCCGCTGCACTTCTACCACGATGCTAGGGATCAGGTACTACAGGTGTCTCTGGGCCTTCGCGATCTGTTCGCCACAGCTGTGGAGCGGCGACGAAGCGCGGCTGCGGTTTCACGTGGAAACCGTTGCCGGCAGTGCTGCGATTGGGGATGGCGGGGCGGCGCTGGGGGCGCAGTGCACGAATATTCAGGGCATCGCGGTGGATCGCGCAGGCAATCTCTATCTGGCCGATACCGGCAATCACCGTGTGCGCAAGGTGGCGGGCGGCATTATTTCGACGATTGCGGGCACCGGAGTGGCGGGTTTCGGGGGCGACGGTCAGGCGGCGGTCAAGGCGCAGTTGAATCTGCCCTACGGAGTCGCGGTGGACGCAGTTGGTAACGTCTATGTGGCGGATCTTGGTAACGGGCGGGTTCGCCGGATCAATCCGGACGGGACGATTACGACCGTGGCGGGGACCGGAAAGCGTGCGTCGTCACCAGATGGCGCGGCGCCGCTCGACACCTCGCTGCTCTCGCCGCGGAACGTGGCGGTGGATGCGGCTGGTAACGTGTACATCGCGGAGTTCGAGGGGCACCGGGTGCGGCGGTTGGGGACGGACGGGCGGTTGGTCACGCTGGCGGGCACGGGGGTGGCGGGCTATCGCGGGGACGGAGACCGGGCGACGCTGGCGCAATTGAACTATCCGGCGGGGCTCGCGTTCGATCGGGCGGGCGCGCTGTATATCGCCGATTCGAGCAATAACGTAGTGCGCAAGATCTATGCCGATGGCACGATCGGGACGGTGCTGGGGAGGACGGCGGCGACCGCGCTCTTCACGCCGATTGCGATCGCCGTGGACGCCGCGGGCACGGTCTACACGGGCGATTCGACGTTCGCAGTGCGGGCGTACACGGCGGCGGCGAAGTGGATCACGTTCGCGGGTACGGGCGCGCCGGGCTATAGCGGCGATGGTGCGGCGGCGGTGGGGGCGGCGATGAGCGCAGTCAACGATCTGGCGGCGGACGCGGCGGGCAACCTGTGGATCGCCGACGGGGTGCGCGTGCGCAGGGTGGATGGCACGGGGACGATCCAGAGCGTGGCGGGGGATGGGTACGCGCACGCGGTGGGCGATGGCGGAGCGGCGACGGCGGCGAACCTGTATCAGCCGGCGGCGGTGGCGCTGGACGGGGCGGGGAACCTTTACATCGCGGATACGGGGACGGAGCGGGTGCGGCAGGTGGCGGCGGGCGGCACGATCGGGACGCTGGCGGGTACGGGCGCGATCGGGCTGGGCGCGGCGGGCGGCGCGGCGGCGGGGACGGCGCTCTACGCTCCGGCGGGGGTGGCGATGGATTGGACGGGGCGGCTGTTGATCGCGGACACGTTCAATCACCGCATCGTGGCGGTGAATGCGGCGCACCAACTGGCGGCGGTAGCGGGCACGGGAACGCCGGGAGTGAGCGGGGACGGAGCGGCGCCGCTGGTGGCGCAGCTGCGGGGTCCGCGCGGGATCTGCGAGGATCTGGGGGGCACCCTGTACATCGCGGATACGAGCAATCACCGGGTGATGAAGATCGTGCCGGGGGGGGTGCTGCAGACGGCGGCGGGGAACGGGTCGCCGGGGTATGCGGGCGAGGGGGGCACGGCGCGGCTGGCGCAACTGAACGCGCCGGGGGCGTGTGCGGTGGATTCGGCGGGCACGCTCTTCATTGCCGATACGGGGAACCACGCCATCCGGCGGGTCACGGCGGACGGGATCATCGTGACGGTGGCGGGGACGGGCGCGGCGGGCGGGGTAGGGGACGAGGGGGCGGCGGTGGCGGCGCAACTGGCCTCGCCGCGCGGCGTGGCGGTGAACGATTCCGGAGAACTCTTCATCGCCGATACGGGCAACCATCGCATC
>CAIRBY010000775.1 GCA_903876865.1 uncultured Acidobacteriia bacterium | reverse complement strand
CTCAATGAAAAATCCGGCGATATGGCGGTGATCCGCATCTTCTCGCTCGGCGGCAATCAGGCCGGCGGAGAACGCGTCAAGCGCTACAAATCCGCGCCGCTCTTCACCATGATCCCCGTCGGCGAGCAACCGGTCAGCGCCGCCGTCGTCGCACTCAGCTGATCGCGTGACATGTCGCGGACGCACTCGCGCGCGTCCCATGCCGAAGCCGCACTCGCGCGCGTCCCATGCCGAAGCCGCACGCGAGTGCGTCACAATAGGTCCATGGGCCTGGCGGGATTACTGGCATTTTTCTTCTCCGCCACCGCTCCCACCTTTTCCCACGACGTAGCCCCGCTTCTCTATAAGGGCTGCGTCTCGTGCCACCGCGAAGGCGGAGTCGCACCCTTTCCCCTGGACAGCTATCCGTCCGCGGCCAAGCGCGCCGGCCTGATCGCTACGGTCACCGGAAAGCGCTACATGCCCCCGTGGCTGCCGAGCGAACCACGCTTCCAGCACGAACTGAGGCTCAGCCTTGCCGAAATCGCGCTGCTCCGGCAGTGGGCCACCGCCGGCGCGCCGCAAGGCAATCCCAAAGTGACTCCGCCCGCGCCCACCTTCGCGACAGGCTGGCAACTCGGCAAACCTGATCTCGAAGTGCGGATGCCCACCGCCTTTGATGTGCCCGCCGATGGCCCAGACCTCTACCAATGCTTCGTCATCCCCGAACCCGCGGCGGGAAACCACTGGGTGAGAGCCCTCGACATCGAACCCGGCAATACCAAAGTCGTGCACCACGTCATCCTCTTTCAGGACACGTCGCGTACCGCGCGCAAGCGCGATACCGGCGCCGGCTACCCGTGCTTTGGCACCCCGGGCTTTCTGCCCGCGCGCGGCCTCGGCGGCTGGACACCAGGTGCGCTTCCGTTTCAAATGCCCGCCGGCATCCCTGAACTGTTTCACGGCACGGGAGACCTGGTTTTACAGATCCACTACCACCCCATCGGCAAGCCCGAAACCGATCGCACCCGCCTCGCCCTCTACTTCACGGAGCAAGCGCCCCAACGCCGCATGCTGGATGTTCCATTGGGTTCGAACCGAATCGATATCCCTCCCGGCAACGCAGCCTACAAGGTGACGGACCACTTCACCATCCCGGTGGATGTGGATGCGCTCGGCATCATTCCGCACGCGCACTACATCTGCAAATCCATCTACGCGTATGCCGTGCTGCCCGATGGCACACGCCGCACCCTGCTCCGAATTCCCGATTGGAATTTCAACTGGCAGCAGCAGTACCGCTTCGGCGTGCCCATACGCCTGCCCGAAGACACCAGCGTCGAAATGGAGTTCACCTACGACAACTCGGCGACCAATCCGCGCAACCCCAACCAGCCGCCGAAGCGCATCTCCTGGGGTCCGGGAACTACTGACGAGATGGCCGGTCTGCACCTCGAAGTGGTCCCCGTACGCTCCGAGGATACCGACGAGTTGAGCCAGGCGCTGTGGGGCAAAATGATGCGCTCGCTCGGGGGTGGCATCTACCGCCCCGGCCGCTAAATGCGCGGCTACTGCTTCTTCTGATAGTCCGGAAACGTAGGCCGCTTGAACTCCGGCACCGGAGTCTTCGCCAGTTCCTGCATCACCACTTCGATCGCCTTCTCCAACTGCGGATCGTGGCCTTGCCGAACCGTGGCCGGATCCATCTCCACCTCGATATCGGGCGCCACTCCCTTGTTCTCCACATCGAAGGTGCCGTTCGGATTCCAGATCGCCGCGCTCGGCGCCATGACCGCGCCGCCATCCATCAGTTCCGGGTACCCCATCAAGCCCACTAATCCTCCCCAGGTGCGCTGCCCGATCAACTTGCCCACGCCCGCG
>CAIRBY010000774.1 GCA_903876865.1 uncultured Acidobacteriia bacterium | reverse complement strand
GATGCCTCCGTCTTCCATTTCGCCCAGCAGATCGAAGAAGGCGTCGGCATTGTCGTGATCGGCAGTTTCGCCCTCGGGCGTGTGGCTTGTGCACGCAGGTCCGCCGAGCGCGAGCCAGGCGCCTTCGACGCGCGCGCGCACAGTGGCCGTGCGCTGCCCCATCGTGGTGGCGAGCACGGCGCGGACCCGCATCAGCCGCGCGCGGCCATCCACGCTCAACTGCTCCACTTTGGATTGGTCTCGCATCAGATCCCAGATGGTGGTGCGCGGATCTCCGCCCGCGAGCGCGTGCAGGTCTTGCAGGGTGAGGCCGCACCAGGGCGCGCGCAGGACGCTGAGCCAGGCGGTGCGATCGCCGGTATGGAGCAGCGCGCGCGTCAACGCGGTGAGGTCGAGGATCAGCGGTTGCGCCGCGAGCGAATCGATATCGACGGCGCGGAAGCGCAGTCCCGCGGCGCGCAGGGCCGGCAGAATCCGGGTCAGGTGGCTGCGCGAGCGCACCAGAATCGCCACCTTCGCGCCGCGCTCGCGAGCCGCGCGGGCCACTTCGGTGACCCGTTCGGCTTCCTTCGCGTCGTCCCTCCCGATGAAGGGATGGATGGTCGCGGCCGCTACGGCGCTTGCCGGCTTCACGGGCACGGAGGCGCAGAAGGGAATCGCGCCGGTGGTGATCTCTTCCCGCTGCGGCAGGACGGAGGGGAAGGTCGCGTTGACCCACTCCACGACCCCCTTGGCCGAGCGGAAATTGGCGGAGAGGCGCACCAGTTCGAGCGGCACGCCGCCGAGGCCTTCGCCGCACGCCTTCAGGAACAGGCCGACTTCCGCCTCGCGGAAGCGGTAGATGGATTGCATCGGGTCGCCCACCGCGAAGATGGTGCGTCCGTCGCCGCGCTGCCAGCCCGCGGTGAGTTTTTCGAGCAGCGAGAACTGGCTCACCGACGTATCCTGGAACTCATCCACCAGCAGGTGGCGGATCTGGTAATCCAGGCTGAGCGCGAGGTCGGTGGGCTCTTCCGGTTCGCCGAGCGCCTGCTGCGCGGCCATGGCGATTTCGGTATAGTCCGCCTCTCCGCTCTGCTGGAAGCGCACCTTCAACTGCGCCACCGCCACGGGCAGCAGTTCCACCAGCGCCTGCAGGGCCTGCCACTGGGCTTCGGCGAAGCGCGCGGCGGGCAGACGGCGCAACTCGGCCAGCGCCAGATGCAGCGGTTCGCTTTCCCGCAGTTCGCCGAGTAGATCTTTGAAGCGCTGCTTGAGTGGCTTCGCGTCCGCCGGAAACCCGTTGATGACGTTGACGCTGACGCGCCAATCGTCGTCTTTCTTGAGCAGCGTGTCCATGATGCCGAGCCACGCGGGCAGGTCGTTTGACGCCGGCAGTTGCGTCATCTCCGCGCAGGCGGTGGCCGCGCCGGTACGATTGTCACGCAGCAGGTTCGCGCCGGCGGCGGCGGTGACGGCGACGATCTCCGCGGCGAGTGAGGGTGGCAGGAGGGTGCGCGCCCGCTCCACGCCTTCGCCGATCACATGTTGCAGCGCGCTTTCGAGCGCGGCGCGCGCGCTGGCAGCGTCGCTTGGGCCGGCGGCATTGATGGATCCGGCGACATTGATGGATCCGGCGACGTGCCGCAACCACTGATCGCGCCGCGCCAGCATATCCGCGAGCAGGCCTTGCAGCTTTTGAAAATCGTTATCGAGATGCACCAGCAGCGCCGCGGCCGGTCCGGACCACTGCTCGGATTCGAGTAGCTCGATGGTGCGGCGGGCGGCCTCGGCATAGAGCACGCGCGCATCGTCCACAATGTCGGGCGGCGCGCCCAGGCGCGAGAGCCAGGGCATCTGCCGGGTGAGCGAGGCGCACAGCGAATCGATGGTGCGGATGCGCAGCCGGTTGGGGTTGAGGAAGACGTCCCAGCGCAGCTTCTCGCTGCGGTCGCGGACGGCGCGCGCCAGTTCCCAGGTGATGGCCTCGTGGGCCTTCTGCGGACGCGGTCCGGCCGAATCGCGCAGCGCCAGGACCACGCGCTGCCGCATCTCGCCCGCGGCCTTTTTGGTGAAGGTGATGGCGACCACGGCCTCGGGCTGATCCACGAGCGTGAGCAGCGTCAGGTAGCGCTGGATGAGGAGTTCGGTTTTGCCCGAACCCGCCGGCGCCTGCACGATGAAGGAGCGCGAAGGATCGAGCGCGCACCGCCTCTCTGCGGCATCGGGAATGGTGATGGTCTCGAGCGCGTCGGGCGTGTTCATCTATTCTTCCTCCGCATTCCAAGAGGCTTCGCTCTCATCCGCGGCGTTCCATTCCGCCTGGCCCTCGGCGATGCGGCACAGCGAAGGCAGAGGGCAGTAGCGGCACGTCTTCGCCGCCAGTTTCGGGTCGGGTTCGGCATGGCCGGAGCGGAACTCGGCCGCCAGCCGCTCCATCACCACCCGCCACTCCGCGATGCGCTCGCCGAGTTCGCCGGGCTCCGCGCCGGGGATGGAAACGCCGGCATCCACCACTCCCTTGAACTTCAGCTCGCCCGTCTTCAACTGCCCGAACAGGAGCCCGGCGAGCGGCTTGCCATAGACCACGCTATAGAGCGGCAACTGCGGCTCGTCGGGACGCTCGCCTTCCCAGCTCTTGATGTTGGGCTTGTTGGTCTTGTAATCGATGATGAGGTCGCGCTCGCCGGAGATGCGGTCGATGCGGTCGATCTTCACCTTGAAGCGGATGCCGCCCACCTCCGCCGTGCGCTCCTCCTCGGGCTGGATCACTTCGAAGGGGCCGCGCCGTTTTTCCAGTTCCAGCCAGCCGCAGAGAATCTCTTCCAGGCGCTCGCGCTCCAACTCCGCGAAGCGTTCCGGCAACGGCGCGCCGCGGCGATCTTCGAAATGCGCCACCGCCCGCGCCACCGCCTGCCGCACCACGGCGGGAAGATCGGCGAGCGCACAGAGCGCAGCCTGCGTGCGCACCTCTTTCCAGAACTCTTCCAGCGCCGCGTGAATCAGGGTGCCGCGCTCTTTGGCGTCCAATCCCGGCGTGGGCACCTCGAGGTCCTCGGCTCCCAGGCGCAGTTCGGCAAAGGCGCGGAACGGGCATGCGGCCTGATGCTGAAATACTCTGGCGCCGCCGCGCGCCCAAGCCTCTTCGCCGAGCGGCGGACCCTGTTTGTCCACCAGTTGTTCCACCGCGTGCGAAGCCTGAATCGCTCTCACGCAAGTGGAGGTCTCCGATGCGGGCAGAGTCTCCGGCGCCGCCGCCGTTACGGTCTGAATCAGCGGACTCACGGCCAGCGCGCGATCGCCGTCGTGCGTGGGATGGCTGAGCACGATCTCTGGCGCGCTCGTGAGCAGGCGCTCCGTGACCAGTTCCGCGAAGGCCAGTTCGCGCTCCGGGGAACAGCGCGGCACTTCGGCTTCGCGTTGCATGCGGATGGGCAGGAACGGGTCCGGGCTGGGCGGACCGGGCCAGGCTTCGTCGGTCAGGCCGGTGACCCAGAGGTGATCGAAGCGCAGCCCCATTGCCTCCAGCGCGCCCAGAACCTGCACCGGCGCATCCGGACTTTCGGGTTGGAACCTGGCGCCGGCGGCAATCCGCGCGAGGCGCGCGAGCGCCTCTTCGAGGGAGAGATTGCCGGCGATGAAATCCGTGCCGGCGAGGGTGGAGAGCGCGGCCTTCCAGGCCTCCACGGTTTGGAATTCCACCGAGTGCAAGGGCTGTTCGCCGGGCCAGCCCATGGCTTCGAGCATGCCGGAAAAGGTCGCGGCCCAGCAGGCGGCGGTCTGCCGGTCCGGCGTGGTGTCGCGCGCCCGCAGCCAGCGCTGCAGGCTGCGCACCAGCACGGGGCAGGGCGAGGATTCGCGGCGCGCTTCGGCCGTGACTTCCGCGAGCGAGACCTGGGTGCGGCCGTGCCTGCGCAGGCGCGCATCCAGCGCGCCGCGCGGACTGCGCTCGCTTTCCGCGCCGCCCACGTAGCGGTCGCGCAGGAGCGAGCTGATCTCATCCCACTCGCTATGCTCGGCGGAGAGGCCGAGGATGGCGAGCGCGCTGCGCACCAGCGGGTAGCCCGCCAGCGGCATGCCGGCGGAGAAATTCACCAGGCGGGAAACCTGCTCCGCGCCGGGCATCTGCGAGGCGGGTTCGAGGATGGCGCGAAACGTCCGCTCCACCGCGCCGCGGCGCGCTTCCAGATCCGGCACAACGACGCCGATATTGGCCGCGGGGTTCGCCTCCAGCAGTTGGCGCGCCCAGCGCGCGGCGGCGAGCAGTTCCTGCTCGGAATCGGCGAAGGGAGCGCGCACGGCGTGCGCGGATTCAACTGCCGCTTCCGCATCCACGCGCCGCACGTCGCAGCCGGCGCGGCGGCAGGCTTCCAGGAAATCCGCCTGTTGCGGCGTGAACTCCTCGAAGCCCGCGAGCAGCAGGGCGGGCGGCAGGCGGAGTTCTCCTACAGCGCCCGCGAGACGGGCTTCGTCTACAGCGCCCGCGAGACGGGCTTCGTCTAAAGCGCCCGCGAGACGGTCGGGCATGCTCGCGCGGTCGATCCAGTTGCTCTTGCGGCAGGTCTCGCGGAACTGCCGCGCCCACTGCGCGAAGGTGCGGGCATCCTCGTTGCCCTCGGCTTCGATGCGCGCCGCGTCCAGGCGCCATTGCACGGCCAGCGCCCACGAACTCTGCACCGCGGTGGCGGCGGCGCCCGCCTGCAGCAGGGCGTTGGCCTGTGGAGAGCGGCGGATGATGCCGTCCCACAACGCCCACTCCTGCCACTCGTCCAGCAGCACCGGCGGCTTGGCGGCGCCGCATTGATGCTCTTCCCACAACGCGCCCAGCCACGCCTTCCAGGAGAGTACCGCGGGAGTCTCCCACACGGCGGCGCCTTGCCCGGTTTGCAGTGTGGCGTATTCGCGCCGCAGGCTCCGGGCGAGGCGATCTCCGGCGGTGACGACCGGGATTCGCACACGCAGGGCGTTCAGAATCTGTTCATCCATAGGCGACCTCTCGATGTTGTGAAACCAATTTATGCCGGTTGGTGACTCACAGCATGAGCCTGCTATTCAAATTCTGAAACATAAGCGGAAAGTGTCTGCCGCAGGGCGGTTGCGACGCTGCGGCGGAGTTCGGGCGGTGCCAACACTTCCACTTCCGGACCGAAGCGCATGATGTCCATCACCAGTTCGCGCTCGGCCGAGTACGGGACCTTCAAGGTGTAACTGCCATCGGCGTCAAACGTGCCCTCCTGGAGGCGGTGCCACTTCTCGTGAGCGACCCAGCGCGCCATCTTCGGGGTGAAGCGCATCACCGCGGTGCAGACCTGTTCCCCGGAGAAGATGCCGTAGCCCGCGCCGAGGTCGCGATCGAGTTCGTCGTCGCCGAGCGGCGCGGCGGTCTCTTCCAGGGGAGCCGCCTCGAGGATGGCGTCCAGCGCAAAGCTGCGCAGGCCCTCGCGCAGGTGGCACCAGGCGTCGAGATACCAGTTATCGCGGTAGTGCACGAGGCGCTGCGGGGAGACGACGCGCTCCATTTCCTGGTCGCGGGCGCGGCTGTAGTAGCGGATGCGCAGGCGGTGGTGGCCCAGCAGGGCGCGGCACACGGTCTGGAAGTGGCGCGAAGAGACCGGGCGCGAAGCGATGCGAAGAATGCGGATGTGGCGCTCCAGATTGGCATCTCCCGCTCCGTCCGGACCGATCAGTTTGTGCAGCAGTTGGCGCAGCGGTTCGAGTTGCTCGTCAAGAAAAGAGGGCTGAATCCGCGCGACCAGGTGATGCAGCACCAGGAGCGCGTGAATCTCGGCCTCGCTCAAATAGAGAGCCGGCAGGGTGAACGGTCCATCCAACTTATAGCCGCGCTGATCGCGATCCCAGACGATGGGCGCGCGCAGGCGGTCCTTCATATAGGTCAGGTCGCGGACGATGGTCGCCCGCGAGGCCGACGTGCTTTCCATGAAGACTTCCAGCGGCGTGGCGCGCCGGCTCTTCAGCAGGCGGTCGATCTCGTACATCCGCTCCATCTGGCTCATCGGGCTCCCAAAGGCAATGCGCGCTCTTCGGGGAGGCGCCTCGCTGCAATTACTATCCAGTGTAGTTCCCGGACGGCGTTGAAACAACTTAGTTAGTGAAGTTTTGGCCGCCTTGGCACGGGGAAGTGGAGAGTAAGTGTTGAGAAGAAGAAAGAAGGGCCCTTTGTTCCGGCTCCGCGGTCACGACGCCACTTACTCCGGGGCGCGGTCTAAGTTGCGGATTCACACTTAGTGGAGGAAAAGAGCGTGCGCCTTCCAACTGAAGAGGCGAAGGGGAGACCCGGGTGCGAGCGTGCGCTTGTCTCGCTGTTGGAGGATGGCCGAACTGGACGTGCCTCGCGATGCCGGTGATTCCCGCACCGCCGGCAGAAACGGCCCTCGACAGGCATCCCCACGCAATGCACGGTTCCGCGGGCATCAACGCCGGTCGAGCATCTCGCGCACCTTGGCGGCCAACGCCTGCGGCGCGAACGGTTTCTGCAGGAAATCCGCGCCATCCAGAGCGCCCCACTCGCGTTCGTGCGTGCCTTCGGAGTAGCCGGAGATGAAGATGGTCCGCAGCCCCGGCACCGCAAGCCGCAGGCGGCGGGCCAACTCCACTCCGCTCATTTTTGGCATCACGATATCAGTGAGCAACAGGTCCACCGCCTGGGCGCTGCATATCCGCAACGCTTCGTGCGCGTCATGCGCGGGCACGACCTTGTAGCCATACTCCTGCAGAATCGTGAGCATGAGTTGGCGGACCGCCTCCTGGTCTTCCACCAGCAGGATGGTCTCGCCGCCTCCCGCGGCGGTGGCTTTCGGGACGGGACCCGGTTCCGGCTCCGGTACGGTGGCAGCCGGCAGATAGATGTGAAACGCCGACCCCTTGCCCTCCTCGCTCTCGACTGCGACATAGCCGCCGGACTGATTCACGATGCCCTGCACCATGGAGAGGCCGAGCCCCGTCCCCTTGCCCACGCCTTTGGTCGTGAAGAACGGCTCGAAGAGGTGGTCCAGAGTGTGCCGGTCCATCCCCGCGCCGGTGTCGCGCACGGTCAGCGCGCTATAAGTTCCCGGGACGATCTGCTCCTCACACCACTTGCAATAGCCCTCCAGGTATTTCTGCCCGGTCTCGATCGTCAGGGTTCCGACGCCGGATATGGCATCACGCGCATTGACGGCGAGGTTCATGATGACCTGCTCGATCTGGTGCCTGTCCGCCAGAACGGGAGGCACCGAAGGGTCGCGCCGGACGACAACCTCGATATCCTCACCCACCAGCCGGCGCAGCATCTTCTCCATGTCGCCGACGGTCGCGTTCAGATCCAGCACCTCCGACTGCAGGACCTGCCTGCGGCTGAAGGCGAGCAACTGGTGCACCAGGCTGGCGGCGCGCTCGCCCGCATGCAGGACTTCTGTGAGGTCCTGGAAGCGAGGATCCGCGGGCGGCGTTTTGGACAGGGCCAACTCCGAGTAGCCGTTGATCACGGTCAGCAGGTTGTTGAAATCGTGAGCCACGCCCCCGGCGAGGCGGCCGATGGATTCCATCTTCTGCGCCTGGGCCAACTGCAACTGCAGGTTCGCCTTCTCTTCTTCCGCGCGTTTGCGCTCGGTGATGTCGCGCTCCACCGCCAGAACGTAGCTGTGCGCCCCGATCTGGACCTGCCTGGCCAGCACTTCCACCTCGAAGCGCCTGCCGTCTTTGGCGCGGCGGTTCATGAACATGCACTTGCCCTCGGCCATCAGGCGGTGGCGCTCCTCGATTTGTTGTGGGGTGATGTCCGGCTCCAGCAGCGAGACCGGCTGGCCCACCATCTCTTCGCGGGAGTAGCCGTGGGCTTTTAGCGCGGCCGCGTTGGCGTCCAGGATTAGCGGCGGGCCGTCGCACAAATCGAGCAGCAGGATGAGCTCGCCGGATTGTTCGAACAGGCTGCGATAGCGGTCTTCGCTCTCTTGCAGCGCATCCTGGGCCCGCTTGCTCTCGGTGATGTCGGTGCAACTGCCGCGATAGCCCCGCAGGGTGCCATCGGGGTTCAGCAGCGGGATGCCGCTGGTGGTGGCCCAGGCGATGCGTCCGTCCTTCCGCTGGACGGTGTGGACGATGTCCCGGAACGGCTGCAGCAGCGAGGCGCCGTGAAAGTAGGCCGCTTTGTACTGTTCACGGCCGGTCTCGGGATGCAGATCGTAGAAGTACAGCCGCCCCATGACCTCGTCCGGACGATAGCCCCAGTTGGCATTGGACACATGGCTGACGTACGTAAACATGCCTCTGTCGTCCACTTCCCAGGCGGTGGTGCGGCTCTGGGCGGCCAACTCGTCGAAGCGGCGTTCGCTTTCGCGAATGGTACGGTAGCTTTGGCCGATCTCCGCCGCCAGCCACGTGGCGATCCCTGTAGACAGCGAACAGGTGAGAGCAAACAGAAACAGATCCCTGGCTTCAGAGGCGTTGAATACCTGCGGCTGGACGCCCCACCAGCGAGCGGCCATAATGCCGATGGCCACCAGCACGACCGCAGTGGCATAGCAGAATGCGAAGCGCCGGTTGACCAGGAGGCCCGCCAACAGAATCAGCGGGGGGATTAAGGAGACGCCCACGTCGTTGATGCCGCGGAACTGGTAGCACGAGGAGAAGACACAACCTGTGACTACGCACAGAGTGAAGGCGAGCGCCTCCTCCGCGTGTCCCCTACGCCCGATGAGATAGCAGAGCGCGGAGACCGTACAGCCAATTGCCGCGATGGTCAACAGGAAGGCATCGCCCGAAACAGCCGCAATGGAGGCGACGGCCAGAGAGCCGACGGCAAATACAGCCATGACCAGGCATTGCGCGCGCCTCAGGTCCGGCCAGCTAGCGAGGTTGCCGGGATTGAGCAGAGAGAACATCTATCCCAGATTCTCCGGCTTTTGGCTCCGGCTCGATTGGCTCCGGCGACGCTTCTCACGAAACGCAAAGGGCAACGCGCGCGGCAAGGTCAAGCCGGCGTTCCTGGCTGCGAATCTGGTGCTGTTGATGCGCAATTTCCCCTGTTCCAAGACTCCCTCACCTCTTATGCGGTGCTTTAGTGCCTGAATGAGAGCGCGCCGCTCCGGGAAGCAGCGTGCCCGATTCCTCTGCCAGCCAGGACAAAACTATCCAGCGTCAGACTACCAGAAAGCGCTACCTGTGACTAGGCCTTTGACGAGCCAAAGATTGGCAGTAGCGGGATGGGGGTGGTGAGCGGGGGAGGAATCGAAGCTGCAACCTGCCGATCCGGCGGACCGCCGCAGCAGGATCGCCTGGGCGCGTTCGCCGGGCGCCGCAAAGAGGGGCGGGTGCGGCACGGTCAGATTGCGCAAACCTTGCCAGTGATTGATTTTAGGTGGTGAGCGCGGTAGGAATCGAACCTACAACCTACTGATTAAGAGTCAGTTGCTCTGCCAATTGAGCTACGCGCCCGCTAGGGGATTTGCTGCAGAAGACGCGACTTGCGCCGCATCAAAAATCAGTATAGCATCTCGCGGCCAAATGTCACCCGCCCGCCGGGATTTGTTCTGTGGGCGATGGCCCGGCCGGCAGGGATGCCGCGGCGATCTGCGCGATATCGAGCAGTTTGGGCGGCGCCTGCGTGATGGCGCCGAGCGCGTCGCGGAACATGGTCTGGCAGAAGGGACACGCCGTGCCGATCACCTGCGCTCCGGTCGCCACTAGTTCCCCGGCGCGCTCGGCATTGACGCGCGTACCGGTTTCTTCCCCGAGGAACATCTGCCCGCCGCCGGCGCCGCAGCAGAACGAACGCTCGCGCGAGCGCGCAACTTCCACCAGGCCGGCCGTTCGTGAGATCACCGCGCGCGGCTCCTCGTATGTATCGCGATAGCGGCCCAGATAACAGGGGTCGTGATAGACCACGGATTCGCGCGGCGTGGCGGCATCGGCGGAGGGCAGCTTGTCCTGCAGCCGCGCCAGCAACTCGCTGTGATGCTCGATCTCAAACGTTGCGCCGGCCTCGCGCCAGTCCGTGCCGATGGTGCGGACGCAATGCGGGCAGATCGAGACCATCTTCTGCACTTTGGCGGCCTGCAGGGCTTCGATGTTGGTCTCCGCCACCTGGGTAAAGGCCAGATCGTTGCCGAGCCGGCGGGCCGGGTCGCCGGTGCATTTCTCTTTGCGCATGACGCCGAACGTGACGCCGGCGTGGCGCAGCACGCGCGCCAGCGAGAGCACGATTTCGCGCCCCTGCGGATCGTAAGAGCCCATGCAGCCGAGCCACAGGCAATACTCCTGCGTGCCATCGAAGAAGGGCAGCGCGTTCTTCTCGATGAATTTCTGCCGCTCGCTGGGGGCGAAGCCCATGGCATTGCCGTTGCGCTCCAGGTTGCGGAAGAGTTTGGTGCCGTAATCGTCTTCCCACTTGCCCGTATTGACCGCGCCGCGGCGCAGGCCGATGATGGTGGGCAGGTGTTGAATCCCCACCGGGCACTGGAATTCGCAGGCGCCGCAGGTGGTGCACTGGAAGGCCGCGGTTTCGGAGAGGTGCTTGCCGATGAGCGGCGCTTCATTGGCCGCGCCGAATTCGTTGAGGTAGTCGCGGACGCCCAGAATGATCTCTTTGGGGTTGAGCAGCTTGCCCGTATTGGCCGCGGGACAATGCTCGGTGCAGCGGCCGCACTCCACGCAACTGAAGGCCTGCAGGGCATCCAGGCGGGTGAGGTCCTTGCCGGTGTCCAGGCCGAAATCCTCGTCGCCCGAGAGCGGCGGAATGCGGCTGAAGCCATCGCGCTTCAGGAACACGGTTGCCGGGCTGAGGACCAGGTGCAGGTGTTTGGTATGCGGAATCAGCGGGAGGAAGATCAACAGGGAAAGCGTGTGCAGCCACCAGACGCCCTGGCCCAGCAGGGTTTCATCGTCCAGCCACAAGCCGGCCAGATACGTGACCATCAGGGTGAAGATCAGAAAGGCGATGAAGCCGGATTCCGGCGCGACCTTGCCCAGCCACTTAGGACGCACCACGAAGCGCCGCACGAATAATCCGCCGATGGAGATGGCCACGACCACGGCCCACACCGCCACGAAGCCCAGATAGAAGCTGCCGAACGGCGAATCTTCCCACAGGAATCGCGCCCCGAAGGCGAGCGCAAAGTGATTCAGTGTGACCAGGGCGAAGGCCAGGAAGCCCCAATAGACAAAGGCATGCGCCAAGCCGGGCAGCGGACGCTGCTCGATCACTTTGCCCTGCAGCATCACCTCCCACAGGAAACGCCGCAGGCGCGGCCAAACCGGCGCGACCGCGAAATCCGTGGTTTCGCGCGAGCCGCGGATGATGCTCATGACCCGGCGGAATCGCCACCAGAATAATCCCAGGGATGTGAAGAGAAGTACGATCAGGACTGCGCGTTCAGCCCAAGATGAGTCGCTCATAACGTTCAATTCCGACTGTAGCACCGACTGGATCGTGTGAGGCTGCCGGGAGCTTCGTTCGAACAGAACGCTTCGTTAGAATAGAGGCTGGAGGGAATTTGCGAATAGTCGTAGCGGGCGCGGCCGGGTTTGTCGGGTCGCATATGTGCGACCGCCTTTTGGCGGAAGGCCACAGCGTGGTGGCGCTGGATAATTTTCTCACCGGAGACGCGGCCAATCTCGCGCACTTGCGGGACCACACCCGCTTCCAGTTCGTGGAGCAGGATATCACCCTGCCCTTCGCGATCGAAGGCGCGGTGGATTCGGTGCTGAACATGGCCTCGCCGGCGAGCCCCAAGGATTATCTGGAGTACCCGATCGAGACCCTCGACGTGGGCTCGGTGGGCACGCGGCGGATGCTGCAGCTCGCTTTGGAAAAGGGCGCGCGCTTCCTGGTGACCTCCACCAGCGAATGCTACGGAGATCCGCTGGTGCACCCGCAGGTGGAGACGTATTGGGGCAACGTGAACCCGGTGGGGCCCCGCTCCTGCTATGACGAAAGCAAGCGCTTCGCCGAGGCGATGACGATGGCCTACCATCGCAAGCACGGCGTGCGCACGAACATCGCGCGCATTTTTAACACGTATGGGCCACGCATGAAGCTGAACGACGGGCGGGTGGTGCCGGCGTTCCTCGATCAGGCGCTGCGGGGCGAAGCCATGACCGTCTTCGGTTCCGGCGTGCAGACGCGCAGTTTCTGTTACGTCAGCGATCTGGTGGACGGCCTCTACCGCCTGATGCAGAGCGAGGAACGCTATCCGGTGAACCTCGGCAATCCGCGCGAGATGACGATTCTGGAGTTCGCCGAACACATCCGCGTGGTGACGGGGAGCAAGAGCGAGATCATCTTCCAGGAGTTGCCGGAGGACGACCCGAAGCAGCGCAAGCCCGATATTACGAAGGCCCGCGCGCTGCTGGGCTGGGAGCCGCGCGTGGCGCTGGATGAGGGCCTGCGCGAAACCGTGGCTTACTTCCGCGGCAAAATTCCTGACGCGTCAGCGTGATCTGCCCAAGCCGCGCAGCCACAGCCACGCCACTGCCGCGCCCGCGAAGTAGTAGGGGAAGTCGGTCCAATCGAAGTACGACCCCAGGATGGTGCGCCCGATGAAGAAACTGCGCAGGTACTCCAGGAATGGCGGGTGCCAGCGTTGCAGGAACTCGAGCGCGCAGGTCGCCGCCAGCACTGCCAGCGCGATCCGCGATGCCGCGGCGCGCGGCCATACGAGCGTCGCGGCCAGGCACCAGAAGATCACGTAGAAAACGCCGCCGAAGGAATCGTTGACCCAGTGGAAGGCGGGGCCGCGATAGGCCTTGGCATAGAAGCCGGTGGGAACGATCAGCGCGAGCGAGAGCAGCGCCGGCAGGTCGCGGCGGATTCGTGTGAGCAGCATCTTCATGGCATGCGTATCGTTGCCGCTTCATCATGCCAGATCCGCGCGGTCTTTTTTCGAGCGGCGAGCGTGGAGCGCCCGCGGGCCTTTATACTGGTAGCTGGGCCCGGGTGGCGAAGCCGGCAGACGCAAAGGATTTCAGAGTCCGTTCGGGTCAGTTGTTGTATCGTGCTACCTTTGAAATCGTGCGGGTGTGGCGGAATCGGCAGACGCAACGGACTTAAGCGCAAACTTGAGTGCTCGCCGGGAAACCGGCGACGCAGAACTGCTCAAAGTCGGGGAACCCTGTGAAATGGCGATCCCGAGCCAAGCCTTGATCGGAGAAATTCGGTCGGGGAAGGTGTAGAGACTAGACGGGCAGCACCTAAGCCGGAACCAATCCGGGATGGTGAAGGGATAGTCCAGACCCCAAACCTTGCGCGATGGAAGCAAGGGCGGTGAAAACCGTAGACGGGTATGAAAATCCGTTTTTCCGCAAGGAGAGTGAGGGTTCAAGTCCCTCCGCCCGCACCACCTTTTGCCTCGCGCTCGGCCATGAGCCTTGATTGCTTCGCCGGCTCGCGGCGGCCAAACAAATCCGGTGCCTTCAAATCGGTAGGGTTGCAGCCATGCTCCGGAATATCCACCCCGCGCCGTTCGAAGGCGACGGTCCGGTAGAACGCGACGCGGTCGAGGACGACGGCGCATCAACTGTCAGGCGGCTTCGCGCATATGTCGCTTACGCATTCCCGCAACCAGACGTGCGCCTGGTCGGCTTCCATGCGCGGATGCCAGAGCAACGAGACGGTAAACTCCGAAGTGGGAAACGGAAGTGGGAATGTAAACATGTCGCCGCGAAGAGCCTTTGTGTGCCATTCCGGAACCGTGGCGATCAGGTCCGAGGCGCGCGCCAAGGCCAGAGCGGAGGAGAATCCACCCACGCTCGTTACGATCTCCCGTTCCAGGCCAAGCAGCCCCAGGGCTTCGTCGATGGGGCCTCTGTCGAAGCCACTTCGCGATACGAGAATGTGTCGTCCGGCCGCATAGCTGGCCGGCGTGATCTTTCCCTCGCTCAACCGGTGGCCTGAGCGAACGACGCCGATGTAACGATCCCGGAACAGGGCTTTGGCCCTGATCTCGGGGCCCGTCGTATCTTCCACGACGCCCGTTTCCAGATCCACGATTCCGTCACGAAGCGGTTTGCTGTCCTTGTCTGGCTTCTGAACGAAGTGCATCCGCACGCCGGGCGCCTCCGCCTCGACCCGCGCGATGAGTTCGGGTCCGAAACTCTCAACAAAGCCCTCGCTGTTCCGCAACGTAAATGTTCGCCGCAGCTTCTTGAGGTTGAGTTTCTCGACAGGGCGCAAAGCGGTCACGGCTGCCGGCACGAGTTGACTGACGGCTTCACGGAGTTGAAGAGCCCGCGGCGTGGGAACGAGGCCCCGTCCGGCACGGACCAGGAGCGGATCACCCGTTGTTTCGCGCAGCCGCGCCAGTGCCCGGCTCATCGCCGAAGGGCTCAAGCGCAGTCGCTTGGCCGCGCGGGAAACATTGTTTTCCGCGAGCAGGACATCAAGCGTAACTAGCAGATTGAAATCGGGGTACGGCATGTCGCAACCGTAGCAGGCGCCCTGGTATGGCGTCAAACGCAATGATTATCTGCAAACGGTGCGCCTTCCGCAATTATGATTTTAAGGCTAGGTTAAATACATAAGCCTGAATGACTTACAGCTAAGCAGAAAGGAACTGAAATCCATGAAAAACAGTACTTTGCAGGCGTTCACTGAAAGGATCAAGCCGGTCTGGGGCCCATTGAGTACGGAAGTCGTCGATCAATCCCGCCGCCAGTTGGAGGGCCTACTGAAAGCGCCCGATGCGGAGGAATGGCTGGAGGCGTTGCACCAGGAAGGACCGGCGAACAAAGAACTCTACCGAGACCCGTCCCATGGCTTTATCCTCCTGGCACACACGGAACAGGCGGGCCAGTACAGGCCGCCTCACGACCACGGCCGAGGCTGGGTCATCTATGGCGTGCAGCAAGGCGAGATGGAGATCGGCACCTACGCGCGGGTTCAGGAGCCGGACGGCAGCGGGAGGCTTGTCCTCCGGGAAACATACTTGCTTCGCCCCGGCGAGACGCGGGTCTACCTGCCCGGCGATATTCACGACACGAGATGCACAACGAGATGCACAACGAGATGCACAACAGGACCGGTGCTCTATTACCGCTTCACCGATCGCGACCTGAAGAAGGAAGAGAGCGAGGGACACAAGATAACGCGGTATGTCCAAAGCAATGGCGTCTGGACTGGGGGCGCGTCATGCCAGCTCTCGTAACTGACACCGCCGAATGCCAACGCTCGCCTGGTTTCGGGCAGCCGAGCGGGCCTCCTTCCGCGACATCCGCGCAGGCAGCCGCAACAAAGGCCGAGTCCGCGGATGCCGTATCGGGGCTGCGCGGAACACGGGGCGTGCTCGCCATCGCATCGGTTCTTGCGGCAATGGTGTTGGTGGTGCTCGATGCGGCGATCGCCAATGTGGCCCTGCCAACGATCGCGCGATCGCTGCATGTCACACCCGCAACGTCGGTTTTGGTGATCACCGGCTATCAGACGGCGCTGGTTATGGCGCTCCTTGCCTGCGCGGCGCTCGGAGACAGTCTGGGGTATCGACGAGTCTTCATGGCGGGCGTCGCCGTGTTTGTCGGGGCGTCGGTGCTTTGCGCGCTGTCGCCGTCTCTGCCCTGGCTCGTTGCGGCCCGCTTCCTACAAGGGCTTGGTGGTGCCGCTGTTATGGCGCTCGGGGTCGCACTCCTGCGTTTCACGGTTTCACCCCAGAGGCTGGGCGCCGCTATCGGTTGGAACGCGCTCGCCGTGGCGCTTGCATCTGCCGCCGGCCCCACGATCGGCGCGGCGGTTCTGTCGGTCGCGAGTTGGCCCTGGCTCTTCGCCGTGAACCTGCCGTTGGGCGTGCTTGTGCTGATTGCGTCCCGCGCTCTCCCCTGCGTGCCCGGTACGAAGCGGCCACTGGACAAGTGGAGCGTGGCGCTGAATGCGGGCGCATTTGCTTTATTCGTCATGGGCGCGGAGTTGCTGCCGAACCACCCGGTGCACGCCGCTGCACGACTGGCCTTCGCCGCAGTGCTCTTTGCCCTGCTCATCCGGCGAGAAGCACCGAAGGCCGTACCGCTCATCCCGCTCGATCTGCTCCGCAGTGCAGCATTTCGGGTTTCGGTGATTGCTTCGGTCCTGTGCTTTTCCGGCGTGGCTGCGGGCATGGTGGCGCTGCCCTTCTACCTGCAGCACGGACTTGGGCAGAGTACATGGAAGACCGGCCTTTATATGACGCCCTGGCCTCTCACTGTCGCCATTGCGGCGCCGCTGGCCGGGCGTCTTGCAAACCGGATATCGGCGACCTGGCTGTGCGTGGCAGGCGGCATCCTTCTCGCGATCGGCCTCGGGGCCGCAGCGCTATTGCCGATTCACGGTGATGTCGCAAAGCTCATACCGCTGACCATGGTTTCCGGCCTCGGCTTCGGCCTCTTCAACGTTGCTAACAACCGGACGATGTTCCTCTCCGCTCCGCGCGAACGCAGCGGCGCCGCAGGGGGCATGCAGGGAACCGCGCGCCTGACGGGCCAGACTGCAGGCGCTCTGATCATGACCGTGCTCTTCGCAACGACATCCGTGAATGCCGCGCCACGATTCGGCCTCGGGATCGCGGCTCTCTTCACGATGGCAGCGGGGCTTGTGTCCGGAAGAGCGACGCACGCTTGAAGGATGTGAACTGGGAAGACGCATCTGAAACGCGTTACCCGTTTGGCAAAATACCGATGAAGAAAAG
Organism: uncultured Acidobacteriia bacterium; assembly: GCA_903876865.1. Taxonomy (GTDB): domain Bacteria; phylum Acidobacteriota; class Terriglobia; order Bryobacterales; family Bryobacteraceae; genus Solibacter. The sequence goes on along the minus strand of CAIRBY010000774.1, from coordinate 798 downwards.
GTTATCATCGGCAAGAACTTACTCATCGACTTACACAGTTTCACAGCTGCGGATCGTAACTGATTTCTAATAGGACAGATAGACACAAACGTGGAGGACTGAAAAGCCTTCTTCCGGCCACGGGAGTGTGGGTTCAAGTCCCACCCCGCACCATCTCTTTTTTCACGTCCCTGCGCCAAAAGAAAAAGGCAGGGGCCGCGAAGCCCCTGCCTTTCGAGTGAAGCGGGATGGCGTTAGCTGGCTTGAGAGTTGCGTTTCAGTTGCAACGCGCCGAAAGCGAGGAGCAGCCCGGTGAGTCCGATGAGGCCCCATTCGCCGAGAGCCGGCGCGCCCACGGCGCCGGTAGTCGGGGCGGGGGCGGGGGCGCCAGAGAGCGGGGCGATGGCGGTGGGTGCTCCCAGATAGCTGATCAGGTTATCCGTCAATGCCTGGCTGCTGCCGTTACCCGCGGTCAGAAAATTGTAATCCAGCACGCTGAGCAGGGTGCCTGTGGGAGCGTTGGTCAAGGAGCCTGGAGGGAAGACGATCCCCGCCGCGGCGCCGTTCGCATCCACCGTGATGAGGCGGGCATTGCCGAACGCCGTATAGGCGCCGGCTGCGGCATACGTCATCGAGGGAAAGGACACGGGGCCGGTGAACGGGGCGCGGACGGTCTGCGCATCGATCGAACCGGCGGTTTGGGAGATCGACACCGCACCCCCGCCCGCCGCCGTGAAGAGGGGGATAAAGCTATTGTCGCGGGTGAGAAAGGCCTGGTTTTCTCCCAGCAGGAAGAGCGAGCCGCCGCCCGTCAAGTAG
>CAIRBY010000773.1 GCA_903876865.1 uncultured Acidobacteriia bacterium | reverse complement strand
CTCGGGCGTGGCTGGTTGGCGGGCGGAAGAGTTGGCAGGCGGAAGCGCCTGCCCCCCTCGGGCGTGGCTGGTTGGCGGGCGGAAGAGTTGGCAGGCGGAAGCGCCTGCCCTACCTTTAGATGTCGGCGGTGCAGAACTTGCACTTGGTGGCGTCGGGAGCGATGGTTTCCTTGCAGCGCGGGCAGGTCTTGGAAGGCGGGGGCGGCGGCGCGGGGGCTTCCTTGATGAGCGCCTTGGTGATCATGTAGACCACAAACGCGATGATCAGGAAATCGACGACGTTGCCGAAGAAGGTGCCGTAGCTGATGGCGTTGACGACCTCTTTGCCATCGGCGCCGACGGTCTTGCCGAGGATCCATTTGGCGGAGCGCCATTCGCCGCTCGGCAGCACCATGCCGATGAGGGGCATGATGATATCGGCGGCGAGTGAAGAGACCACCTTGCCGACCGCGCCGCCGACGATCACGGCCACGGCCAGCGCGAGAACGTTATTCTTCAACAGAAAATCTTTAAAGCCTTTGAGCATTCCATCCTCCTGAATTTCAAGTGCGCAGGAACCGGGTCAGGCGTTCCATGGCCGGCTCCAGAATTCTCGGTTCGGCCGCATAACAGATGCGGAACGAACCCTCGCCTGCATCGCCAAACGCCACGCCGGGCGCCAAACCGACACGAGTCTCTTCCAGCAGGCGGCGGCAGAAAGCGAAGGAATCGGTGAGACCTTCGACTTTGGGAAAGAGATAGAACGCGCCATCGGGCTTGGGCACGGTGATGCCGGGAAGTCCGCGGAGGGCGTCCATGCAGAGGTTGCGATTGGCCTTGAGGCGTTCGAGCATCGCGAGCAGTTCGCCTTCGCCCTCGGCGAGCGCGGTCTCCGCCGCCTTCTGGGCGAAGGTGGGCGCGTGGGAAATGATGAACTCGTTCAGTTGGGTGGCCTTCGCCGCCAGGTCGCGGCGCGCCACCAGCCAGCCGACGCGCCACCCGGTCATGCAATAGCTCTTGGAGAAAGAGTGCACCACCATCACGGCATCTTCGCGGGTGGCCATGCGGAGGATCGAGGGGACGGGTTCGCCGAGCGCGGTTCCGGAATAGTAGAGGCGGTCGTAGACTTCATCTGCCATCAGCCAGAGACCATGGCGGCGGGCAAATTCGAGCAAGCCGCGCTGCTCCTCTTCGGTGGCGACCCAGCCGAGCGGATTGGAGGGCGAGGTATAGAGCAGCAGCTTGGTGCGTTCGGTGACGGCGGCTTCGAGCGCGGCGAAATCCACGGTGTAGCGTCCGTTGACGAGCGGATGGGCGACCTGGCGCGCGGTGGCATTGGCCATCATGATGCTGGAAGCGCCGTTGGGCCAGGCGGGCGTGAGCACGATGGCCTCGTCGCCGGGATTGAGTACGCAGCGAATGCCGAGGTTGAGCGCCTGCACGCCGGAGGCGGTGACGACGAGTTCGGTGGCGGGGTCCAGGTCCACGTGGTGCAGGCGGCTGTAATTTTCCGCGAGCGCGCGGCGCAGCGAGGGCAGCCCGGCGTTTTCCGTATAGAAGGTGAAGCCATCGGCGAGGGCTCTGACGGCGGCCTGCTTGATATATTCCGGGGTGGGCAGATTGCTCTCCCCGAAGTAGAGGCGCAGCACGCCGTCCATTCCCATCGCGATCTCCGCCAGCTCCCGGATTCGAGAGCGCGGGACCATCTCCACCGAACTTGCAATTCCAACCATCCTTGCTATTCTCTCACCGCCGAGGGCTATTCTGGCACTCCCGCTGGCCTCTATAATGGAGAGTTCATGCCTGCACACTTTCCTATTGCCGCCATCACCGACGAGTTTTCGCCGGATATTGAAGTTGCCGTCCGTTCCATGACCGGGCTCGGTATGACCGGGGCCGAACTCCGCATGGTTTTCGGCAAGAATATCATCGACCTGAGCGATGAAGAGATCGACCGGGCCGTCGCGATCGTGCGCGGCGCGGGGTTGGAGATCCTCTCGATCGCGTCGCCGCTGCTGAAGTGCGTGCTGCCGGATTCGCCGGATGTGGACGCGCGTTTCCAGCAGGATATGTTCGCGGCGAAACACACCTTCGCCGATCAGCCGCGGCTCACTGCGCGGGCGTTCGAGATCGCGAAGAAGACGGGCGCGCGGATCATCCGCGTGTTCTCTTACTGGCGCACGGTGGATCCGGACGCCTGCTTCGACCGCATCGTGGTGGCGCTGCGCGCGCTGGCCGAACAGGCGGCTGCGCACGACGTAATCATCGGGATCGAGAACGAGCACGCCTGCAACATCGCCACCGGGGCAGAGACGGCGCGCCTGCTGGCGGCGCTGGATCATCCGAACCTGAAAGTGGTGTGGGACCCGGCGAACGCGGTGGTCTCGGGCGAGGTGGCGTTCCCGGAAGGATACGGGAAACTGCCGATCGGGCGGATTCAGCACGTACACGCGAAGGATTGCACGATGGACGGCCACAAGCCGATCTGGTGCGCGATTGGCGACGGCGTGGTGGGCTGGCGCGGACAGGTGGATGCGCTGGAGCGCGACGGGTACAAGGGCTGGATCAGCCTGGAGACGCACTGGCCGGGACCGGGCGGCGACAAGCACGAAGCCAGCATGATCTGCGGACGCAACCTGATCGCACTCGCCGGGTAGGCGGGTAGGCAGAGCGGGCGAGAGCATGCCCTGCCGGCGCGACTGACTCCAAAGGGCCACGTGAAATTAAAGTCACCGGCGTAACGGCGCGGGACGTGTACGCGCCTTATCGACAAACCCCGTTACGACAGCGGGTGCGCCCCCCCTGTTTCAAAGCGCACCCGCACTATCACTTTCGATCCCGCCGTGGCGCCCAATTCCCGGTGGCGCGGCTGTACAATCTCATACATGCGAAGATCAATCGGCTGGCTGCTGCTCTCGGCCTGTGCGCTGCTGCGCGCCCAGCAGGCGGAAGTCATCTACGATGAGGCCAAGGTTCCCAAGTACACGCTCCCCGAATTGCTGAAGATGCGGGACGGGAAGAAAGTGGCGGACGCGAAGGCGTGGGGGAATGCGCGCCGCCCGGAGATTCTGGCACTGTACGAGAGCGAGGTCTTCGGCAAGAGTCCCGCGAAACCGGCAAAGCTGGATTACGAAGTGACCCTGGCGGACAAGGCGGCGCTCGGCGGCACGGCGCAGCGCAAGCTGGTGACGATCTACTTCGGCGAGGCGCGGAAAGGGCCGAAGATGGATCTGCTGGTCTACCTGCCGGCCGCGGCGAGCAAGCCCGTGCCAGTGATACTAGCGCTGAGTTTCGCTCCGGTCCACACCATCGCCAACGACCCGGGCGTGCCGCTTGCCGACGTGTGGGTGAAAGACAAGAAGCAGCCCTCGCTGGAGAAATCCCGAGGCTCCGCGGCGGCGCAGTGGCAGGTGGAGAAGATTCTTGCCGCAGGCTATGGGCTGGCGGTTTTCTGTTACGACGACGTGGAACCGGATTTCGTAGGGGGCATGAAGCACGGCATCCGGCCGCTCTTCCTGAAGCCGGGGCAGAGCGAGCCGGCGGCGGAGGAGTGGGGCGCCATCGCGGCATGGGCTTGGGCGAGCAGCCGCGCCATGGACTATCTGGAGAAGGACAAGGGGATCGATAGCACGCGGGTGGCGCTGATGGGACACTCCCGGTTGGGCAAGACGGCGTTGTGGGCGGGGGCGCGCGACCAGCGGTTTTCGATTGTCATTTCCAACGAGAGCGGCGAGGGCGGAGCGGCAATCAGCCGCCGCGACTACGGCGAGCGGACCAAGGACCTGAATTCTCACTTCCCGCACTGGTTCGACGGCAACTTCAAGAAATACAACGAACGCGAGGACGAGATGCCCTTCGATGCGCATATGCTGCTCGCGCTGATCGCGCCGCGGGGGCTGTATGTGGCGAGTGCGGAACTGGATCGCCACAGCGACCCGCGCGGCGAATTCCTGGCTGCCGCCCATGCTTCCGCGGCATGGCAACTATTTGCGCGCAAGGGTATTGGAACGATGGAAATGCCGGGCCTGCACGAGCCGGTAGGCGAACATGTGCGGTATCACATTCGGGCCGGGAAGCACGATGTGACGGCGTACGATTGGGAGCAGTATCTGAAATTCGCGGCATCCGAATGGGGCCGCTGAACGGAGGCAAGTTAACAGGCTCAGCTCAGCCCCAGTCTGCTATCCTGGGGAAACACTATTCGCCACGTTCCGGCCCTGTTTGCCCGGCGCGTCAATCCCCTGTTCGCCAAAATCTAAAAATCCCGATTCGGGTATCTGCATTCTGGAGATTGTGAATGATCAAGATCCATTCAACGACCTTTGTTTTATTGGCCTGTATGGCAGGCGCCGCATGGGGCCAGACCACTGGATCCGGCACCATCAACGGCACCGTCACGGATCCAAACCACGCCGTGGTTCCTGCCGCCAGCGTCACCATCCACAACACCGGCACCGGGATTGACCGCGCCGTGACCACCAACGAAGCCGGACTGTACGCAGCGCCCTTCCTGCAGCCCGGCATTTATGAAATCTCGGCGACCAAGACGGGCTTCGCCAAAGCGGTCCGCAAGGACGTGCTGCTGCAAGTCGGCCAGACCATGACGCTGAATCTCGGGCTCGTGATTCAGACCACGTCCGAAGCCGTGACCGTGACCGGCGAAGTTCCGGTAGTGGACACCGAGAAGACCGAGATGTCCCAGGTAGTCAGCCAGACTGCAAAGGACAACCTTCCGCTGGCGGGACGCCGCTGGGAGAGTTTCTCGCTGCTGACGCCGAACGTCACCACCGATGGCGGCACGGGACTAACATCTTACCGCGGCATTTCCGGCCTGTATAACTCGAGCAACATCGACGGCACCAACAATAACCAGGCATTCTTCTCTGAAGAAAAGGGCCGCACCGCGACCGGACTTCCTTATATCTACAGCATGGATTCGATTCAGGAATTCCAGGTGACCTCGAGCAACTTCAGCGCGGAGCTTGGCCAGGCGGCGGGCGGCGTAGTGAACGCCGTGACCAAGTCCGGCGCCAACGCAGCGCACGGCGACCTGTTCTATTACCTGCGTTATCCGACGCTGAACGCTCTCGACCCGCTGAATAAATCCAAGGGGATTCTGACCCAGCCGGTTCACCAGCAGCAGCAGTTCGGCGGCAGCGTGAGCGGCCCGATCCTCAAGGACAAGCTCTTCTACTTCGCAACCTACGATGGTTCGCGCAAGGTGAGCCCGATCACATACGCCAGTTTCGCGACATTCCCGCAGCCCTGCACCAGCCCCCAGATCAGCGCCGCCAATTGCACCGCGGCCAACAACTACTTCGCTTCCCTGCTCGGCACGTATCCCAAGTTCTTCAGCCAGGACATCGGGTTCGGCAAACTGGATTACCAGGTCACGCCGCGCAACCACCTGAGCAGCTCTTTCAACTTCAACAATTTCCGCGCGCCGAACTCGTACGGCACGTCCACCACGAACAACAATACGTCGATCACGCAGAGCGGCCCGAGCGTGACGCACGAACGCATCTTCGTGGCGAGCTGGGATTCCACCATCACGCCGACTACCTTCAACAGCCTGCGTTTCCAGTGGTCGCGCGATCTGGAAATCCAGGGTGCGAACGGCGCCGGACCGAGCGTCAGCGTGGCTAACACGATGGCGTACGGCATGCCCAACGCGCTGCCCCGCCCGGCGTTCCCGGACGAGCACCGCCTGCAGTTCTCCGACGTGCTCAGCAAGAGCTCCGGCCGCCACACGTTCAAGATGGGCGCGGATTTCAACGCAGTCCACGAACTGCTGATCAACCTGTTCCAGGGCGGCGGCGTCTACTCCTACAGTGGCAGCGCGGCATTCAACAACTGGGTCGCGGATGTGACCGGCGTCGATCTGGGCGATAAACTGACCGGCCGCCACTTCAGCACCTTCGTGCAGGTGACGGACCCGATCACCGGCGTGGGCAAGGACGATTTCTACGACAACGATTTCGCCACCTTCTTTGAAGACACCTGGAAAGCGAAATCGAACCTGACCTTCAACCTGGGCGTCCGCTACGACCTGCAGCACATTCCGGCGCCGCCCAAGCCGAACACCAACACGCCGCTCACCACGCTGTACACCAGCAAGATCAACATCGACAAGAACAACTTCGCGCCTCGCCTCGGCATGGCGTGGTCGGTGGGCAAAGGCACGGTCGTGCGCGCCGGGTACGGAATCTTCTACGGCAAGACGTCCAACAGCACCTACTACGCGACCCGCGTGGAAAACGGCGTCTACCAGCAGACCTACAATTGCAACCCCACCACCTGCCCGCAGTTGACGTTCCCGAACACCATCTTCACGCCTCCGGGCGCGAAGCCGGTGGCTCCGTTCGCGGGCGCGCTCACGCCGCAGGTGACACCGTTCACCCCCGGCGGCAACACCGCCACCACGCGCGGCCAGTCCCCGGATTGGGTGAACCCGATGATCCACGAAGGTGAAGTCACGGTGGAGCACGCGCTCCCCGGCAGCAGCAGCATCTCGGCGAGCTACGTAGTGAGCCGCGGCGAGCGGTTGCCGATCTTCATCGATTCGAACATTGCGCCGACCAGCCTGACGCGCACGTACGATGTGACGAGCGCAGCTGGTTCGACGGCCAGCACTGTGACCGTGCCGTTCTATTCGAGCACGGCCGCCAACGGCGGACGCATCGACCCGACGGGACCGATCCTGACCGGCTATAGCGACGTCAACTCCTGGTACAACAGCCTGGTCATCACCTTCAAGAAGCGGATGACGGGCGGTGTGGAACTGCTCACCAACTACACGCTGGCCAAGGCCTCGGACGGCGGACAGGCGCAGGGACAGTTCGGCACCTTCAACGGCACCATCTCCGCGCTGGACCCGAACAACCGCAAGCTGGAATACAGCCGCAGCGATCTGGATCAGCGCCAGCGCTTCGTTTCCAGCGTGGTGTGGATTCCGCAGTTTACGGGCAAGATCAAGAACGCAGGGGCCAAGGCAATTGCCGATGGCTGGCGCTTCTCCACCATCGTGCTCATCGCCACGGGCCAACCGGTTACGGGCACCATCAACGGCTCGCCCTCGGGCGCGGTCGCGGGTGGCCTCACCGGCGGCGTGGTCAACAACTCGGGCACGGCGCAATCCTCCAGCCGGTTCCCAGGCCTGGCGCGTAACGCCTTCACCGGTCCCGGACTCGCCAACGTCGATTTCCGGATCGGCCGCGATTTCCGCATGGGCGAGAAGATCCGCCTCTCGCTGCAGGGTGAAGCCTTCAACCTGTTCAACTTCACGAACTTCTTCACCGTCAATTCGACCCAGTACAACTACACCGCGGCAGGCAGCGGCGTTTGCGCGGGCCACACCAACAATTGTGTGGTCGCCAATCCCGCGTTCCTGACGCCGACCGCGTCCAACAACAATCTGTATGGCGCACGCCAGTTGCAGATCTCCGGACGCCTGACGTTCTAAACCATACAGGGGCGGATGCGGCAGCGCGTCCGCCCCTGCTATCTTGGACCTTCAGTTGCTGTTCCGGAGCTGATGGAAATGGTCAGTCGCAGCCTCGCAGTCACCCTCCTCTGTATCGCACTTCCCTGCTCCGCCCCCGCTTCAGAAGCCGACGCTCTCGCCATTTCCACCAATATCCAGGGCCTCCACATGCCGTTCGGCACGCTGCTCGACCCGATCTATGCTTCGGCTTCGAGTACACAGATCATCGGCTACACGCGCTGCGGCGATTCGGCGCTATGGACCGGGGCTTACCTCGCGGCTGAGTCATTCCGCTACAAGGTGACGCAATCGGCGGCGGCGCTGGCGAATGTTCGAGGGGCACTTGCCGGGCTGAAAGGGCTGGTGGATATCACGGGCGACAACCGGCTGGCGCGATGCATGGTGCCGATCTCGTCGCCGTGGGAGCAGGGCATCGCCAATGAGGAGGCGGCGAACGGCATCCATCAGAACGCGCCGTGGATCTGGGTGGACAATACGTCGCGCGATCAGGTGGTGGGGGTATTCTTCGGTCTCGCGGCGGCCTTCGATCTGGTGGACGATGCCGCGGTGAAGAGCGGCGCGAGCGACCTGGCCACGCGGATGATCGGCTTCATCAGCCGCCACCAATGGTCGCCCAACGACGATCTTGGCAACACCTTTCTGCTCCGCCCCGAAGAGTTGCAGATGCTGCTGCAGGTGGCGCGGCATCTCAATCCGGCGAACGGCGTGAGCGGTCCGTTGCTGGTGCTGCCGGTCAACACCGGCGTGCTGGTGGACGTGCAGAGCAACAGTTCGTACTTCAAGTTCAATCTGGATTTCCTGACCTTCTACATTCTGGTGCGGCTGCAGGACAACTCCGACAATCGCGGCGCCTATTTGCTGGCACGCAACTATACGGTGGCGCATCAGAACGCCTTCTTCGACATCATCGACCGCGCATTGCAGGGTCCGAATGCGGTTCGGGACGTGGAGTGCATCGCGCTGCTCGATCAATGGCTGTTGCGGCCGAGGCGCGATGCCTATGTGGATCTGAGCAGCCGCGTGGCAGTGTGCGGCAGCGAGGCCTGCCAGCCGGTGCCAGTGGCGCAGCGGCCGCCGGCGACGTTTCTCTGGCAGGACGATCCCTTCCAATTGACGTGCGGCGGCAGCGGGCTGATCGAGAGTTCGGGCGTGGATTACATCCTGCCGTATTGGATGGCGCGCTATTACGGTGTGGTCGCGGCGGGTTCGGCCGTGCAATCCGCCGCGGCGCCACTGTCCGCGGTATCGCCCGGATCACTCGCCTCGCTCTACGGCGCGAATCTGGCCGCTGGCATCGCGCAGGCAGCCACGCAGCCGCTGCCCACTCTGCTCGGCGGGGTGAGCGTCACCGTCGCCGATTCCACCGGCGCTTCCCGCACCGCGCCACTGCTCTACGTTTCACCCACGCAGATCAATTTCGAAGTGCCGGAGGGCACGGCTGCCGGCGCCGCGACGGTGAAGGTGGGCGGCGCCACGACGCAGAGTTTCCCTGCCACGATTCAAAACGTGGCACCCGCGCTATTCGCCATGAACGGAGGCGGTAACGGAGTCGCCGCGGCGACGGCAATTTCCGTCCAAATCGCCAACCCGCAGCTGCAATCGCCGGTGACGGTGTTTCAGTGCGCGGGGCCGGCGTGCGCCGGCGTGCCGATCGTGCTGGGCGTGGATACACCGATCTACGTGACGCTCTATGGGACCGGAATCCGCAACCGCAGTGCGCTCTCCAACGTCGGCGTGACCATGAAAGGAATCAGCGTGCCGGTGTTGTATGCGGGAGTTTCACCGAACTTCACGGGGCTCGATCAGGTCAACGTGGCGTTGCCGCTGAGCCTGCGCGGCAGCGGCGTCTCCAGCGTTGTCCTAACCGTTGACGGGCAGACTTCCAACACGGTCACTCTGACTATTCAGTGATGCGCTGATCGCACTCGCGAATGCCGGCGCGGGCCAGTTCCAGGCGGCGCGCGGTCTCTTCGGTCTGCGGCTTCCAGTTCTTCCAGCGGCTCACGTTCTTCTGAAACTCCAGGCGGGCCCAGCCGAAGTTGCGATTGGCCAAGAGCATTTCGGCATACATCTGATCGTGGTCGGAGGCCGCTTCCATGGCCGCAAGGGTGGGTTGGGAGGCCGCGAGCAGGCGCACCGTGATGGGCTGAGCCTTGGTGAGCACCGCCGCGGCATCGTCTTTCATGCCGCTCTTCAGCAGACTTGCGGCGTCGCGATTGAGGCCGGCGAGTTCTCTCACGGCGGGTTCGTACCAGGCCTCTTTCGTGCTGTCAGGCGGCGGCTGCTGCGTCTTTTGCACCGGAGGCGGAGCGGGGGCACAGGCCACGAAGAACAGGACCGATGCGAGAGTAAGCGGAAGGGATGAGCGAAGCGCGGTCATGCGAAGCTCACGCCCGCGGCCTTGCCCGTGCGCAGAATGTACTGCTTGCCCTCTTCATACTCCTCAGCCGTCTTCAGATGTTCGAGCATCAGCGGCGCTTCGACCGGGCATTGGGCCAACTGTGTCAGGTAGGCGCGATAGTCGATGGAACCGCGCCCGGGAATCACCTCGAGGAAATGTACATTGAGTTCCGTGATCCACTCCAGATCTTTCGCATGGCAGCTCACGATCCACTTGCCGAGCTTGGCGAAGCACTCTTTGATGACGTCCGCATTGGCATAGAAACGCTGCGGGCTGTTGATCACGTTGCAGACATCGAGGTGCACGGCGAAGGCCTTGCGATCGACTGCCGCGATCAGTTTCAGATAGGCGTCGGGACCATCGGGGATGCTCCAGCCCATCATCTCCACTGTGAACCTGGTGCGGGTGGGCTTGACCGCGTCAATCACGGCGCGGCAGTTCTCCACGGTGGCATCAAAAAACTCTTGGGAGAAGTTTTTCGGGTCTGGTCCATACCAAACCTTGGCGTTGTAGGAGCCCGCGATATCCACGCAGCAGCGGGCGCCCACGGCCTCGGCGAGGGCCATGCGCTCGGCCACGTATTTCTTATTCTCCGCGCGTTTTTGCGGGTCCGGATCGAGCATGTTCTTCCAGGCGCCGACTTCGGAGATCACCACATTTTCGGCGGCGAAGGCTTCGCGGATGGCGCGGATGCGGTCGGGATCGGCGAGCGTCACCGTGGGGCAGTACGCGGCGCTGTAGCCGAGGCGGCGGTGCTCCTTCGCCTGAGCAACCGGATCGTCCGATTTCAGGAAGATGGGCCCGCCGAGGCGGATGGGACGCAGCGCGGCGGCGCGGGCGGAGAAGGCTCCGGCGGCTAGCGGCGCGGCGGACAGAGCGGCGAGCAACTGACGCCTGGTGGGACGGGAACTCATGGCGAACAGCTTACCTCTTTGCGCTGGAGGAGCGCACGGGGGCGGGCGGGCGCCCGCCCGATCGGATCGAGAAAAATGGCAGGCGAAAACGCCGGCGCTACTGCTCGGCGGGGCCGCCGAAACGGCCGCGCTGCGGGGGCGGGGGCGGCGGCGCGCCGGTGGTTTTCAACGGAGCGATGCCGCTGCCTTCGATCTGCTTGTTGTAGGCAGGGACATCTTTCTCCATCAGGCTCTTGTACTCGGCCTTGACCTTCTCCAGCGTCTTTTCCAGATCCAGCACGAGGCCGATTCCGGTTTCCGTCTGTCCCCAATCGCCCGACCCCTGCACGTCGCCGGCGCCGGTGCCGATCTCGCCGTTGAGCCAGAGGAAGTTCTGATAGAGGTTGTAGGCCGTCTGGAAGTACTTGTCGTCGCTCAACGCATCGGCGCGGGTGATCAACTGATACTCCACATCCTGCATCTTCTTATCGATGTCATTGACCATCTTCAGCAGGGCGTCCTTGCCGGCGAGCGTCTTGGATTGATCCTCGATCTGGCGGCGCATCCACTCCAACTGATTGGTCATGTTGCTGACGGCGGTGATATCGTCGCGCACCTTCAACTGAATGCGAACGCTCGATTGCAGCGCGGCATCGTCGGCGTGGCTATCCGGGGTGCGAAGAATTTCGAGCGGTTGGGAGAAGGACTGGCCGTCCACCGTCATCTTCACGGTGTACTTGCCGGGCGCGGCGATCGGCCCGACTTCGGCCTGCGCCAGGCCCCAGTGCGTGATCGCGCGCGTGTCCTTGCCCTGGAAGCGAGGTTCTTCCCAGATGTGCGGATTCTCGGGCGGCGTGGTGCGCAGCGCGACCAGCGGTGGGGCTTCGTAGCGCAGATCCCAGGAGGTGCGGTTGAGCCCGGCGTGCGCGGTGGCGATGGGCGCCAGTTTGCGCACGGAGACGCCCTTCGCATCGAAGATCTCAAACTGTACCGGGCTCTTGGGCGCAGCCTTCAGGGTGTAGCTTAACTGCGCGCGCGCCTGACTGCGTACCGTGCGGAAGGCAGGGCGCGGCGCCACCAGGTGGACGTCCGCGCTGGTGGGGGTCTCCATCAAGCCCTGCTCGAGCGGGGTGATGTCTTCCATGATGAAGAAGCCGCGTCCGTAAGTGGAGAGCACGATATCGTGGGCAGCCTTCTGCACCACGATCCAGGAGACCGGCGCGGCCGGCAGGCCTGTCTGCAACTGCTTCCAGTGCGCGCCGTCATCGAGCGTGTAGTAGAAAGCGTTGCCGGTGCCGACGAACAGATTGCCCTTCTGATTGGGATTTTCCGCGATCACGCGCGCATAGGCCAGCGGGCCCTTGGGCAGGTCGCTGGAAATCTTGTTCCAGGTCTTGCCGAAATCCGTGGTCTTGTAGATCCAGGGATCGCGATTGTCCATCAGGTGGAAGTCTACACAGATATAAGCCGTCGCAGCATCAAAGTGCGACGGCTCTATCTTGGACACGACACCCCAGGCCGGCAACCCGGTGATGTTCTTGGTGACATCATTCCAGGTCTTGCCTGCGTCCTTCGTGTACCAAACCTTACCATCGTTGGTGCCCGTCCAGATGAGGCCTTTCTGAACGTCTGAGGGTGCGATGGAAAAGACGACCTCGCCATAGAACTGGCCGAGATTATCGCCAACGATTCCGCCCGAAGGCATGACGCGGGTCGGATCCTTGGTGGAAAGATCGGGGCTGAGCTCACTCCAGCTCACGCCGCCATTGCTGGTTCGAAGAACCATCTGGCATCCGTAGTATACCGTGTTGTGGTCGAAGGGGTCGATAGCGAGCGGCGCGGTCCAATGGCAGCGATACTTCACCTGATTGGGTTGCGCGTCCAGCGTGTGCAGCCAGGGGCTGACGGAGCGGGCCATCTTGGTCTTCGCGTCATAGCGCGTCACTTCATTGCCGTAGCAACTGGCCCAGACCGTGTTGGTATCGGTCAAGTCGGGCAAAGTGAAACCGCTCTCGCAGCCGCCCAGATTGTGCTCCCATTCCGCGCCGCCACCGCGACCGCCGAAGCCGCCGCGCCCGGCAGCGCCCTGTCCGGGCACGTTCGGGCCGACCTCCACCGCGTTGTTGGGTCCGCGCATGGTGCCATCGTCCTGCATGTTGCCGTAGATCTTGTAGGGCACGTCGTTATCGACGGCCACGTGGTAGATCTGCCCGATGGGCAGGGTGACGCGCCCGGAGGTCTGGCCGTGATCGGTGGTCATGTACATGCCGCCATCGTGGGTCACGAGGATGCGGTTGGAGTCCTTGGCATCGATCCAGATATCGTGGGTATCACCGCCCCAGGGGAGTTCGCGGAAGCTCTTGCCGCCATCGGTGGAGCCCCAGAAACTGCTATCGGCCACGAAGACTTCATCGGGGTTGGTGGGGTTCACGGCGAGGCGGATGTAGTAACCGGCGCGGCCAACCAGCGCGCGCTGCCAGTTCACGACGGCCCAGTTTTCGCCGCCATCGTCGCTGCGCCATACCGAGCCCTGATCGGCGGTCTGAATCAGCGCATAGACGCGCTTGGAGTTGCTGGGGGCGATGGCGACATCGATCTTGCCCACCGGGGGCTTGGGCATGCCGTGCGCTTCCACCTGCTTCCAGGTATCGCCGCCATCGTGGGTGGTGAAGACGCCGCTGCCGGGACCGCCGCTGAGCATCGCGTAGGAGTGCATGACCACTTCCCAGGTGCCCGCGACCATGAAGTTCGGATCCTTGGGGTCGAGCGAGAGACCGGAGCAGCCGGTGTTGGTGTTGGGCATGAGCAGGCGCTTCCAGGTCTGCCCGCCATCTTTGGTGCGGAAGACGCCGCGCTCTTCCTGCGGACCGGTGAGGCGTCCGGCGACGCAGGCGTAAACCGTGTTGGCGTCGGTGGGATGCACGAGGATGCGACCGATACGGCCGGCTTCTTTGAGGCCCATGTTGGTCCAGGTGGCGCCGGCGTCGGTGGATTTGTAGATGCCATCGCCCATCATGTCGCTATCGCGGATGGCCCAGGCTTCGCCGGTTCCGGCCCAGACAATCTTGGGATCGGTGGGCGCGACCGCGAGCGAGCCGATGGCCTGCGCGGTCTGCTTGTCGAAGATCGGTACCCAACTGGTTCCACTGTTGGTGCTCTTCCAAACGCCGCCGGAAGCCGCGCCCACATAGTAAGTGGTGGGGTCTCCGGTGATGCCGGCGGCCGCGGAAATGCGGTTGCCCACGGCCGGTCCCATGAAGCGGAAGGTGAGGTTTTCCGCCTGCGGAGCGCCGCCGCCACCCCGCCGCTGCGCGGTCGCGGGCAGCAGGAAAATGGTCGCGCTCAGCAGAGTCAACGCCAGGGTACGGCGCCGGATACAAGTCTGGTACATGGCTTTTTTCCTCAACGAATGGAATAGTTGGTAATAGGTTGCAGTTTACAGGAGCACCGGGCTCAGTTCAACTCCACCGGAATGGCAGCTCTTTCCACCTGGGGCAGTGAGAATCGCCGCGGCGACGATCGTGCGGAGGCGAAACCGCCGGAGCCAGCCTAAGCGGACTCGCCGACCCGCTTGTTGGAGAAGGTCACGTAGGGGAAGACTTCCGGAATGTGGGAATCGTAGTGTCCGTGCCGATTCCAGGTCCAGCCGACGCAGGGGTCCAGCACTTCCCGATTGAGGCCGAGTTT
>CAIRBY010000772.1 GCA_903876865.1 uncultured Acidobacteriia bacterium | reverse complement strand
TCATGAAGCCAGTCTGGTCCCATCGCGACTACCAGGCGATGGCGCAACGCCGGTTGACCTTCTCCGCCGCTCAGGCGCAGACCCTACGGACGATGTTGAAAGCCAGAGTGGCGAGCGCAGTGAAACAGACCGGTGAGACGGCAGCAGATGCCAACACCCGTCCTGAGTAGTTCCCCCGCTTCACCCGCCAAGCTGAAGGCGAAAGCTCTCCAGCGTTTCGATCGTCTGCGCGCCGAAGCGCCGCGCCATGGCAAGGGTTTCGGAAGCGCGGTCACTCGCATGAAAACGAATCCGCCGCCCGCCCAGATCCCAGCCGGTGCGCGTGGCGTCGGCCAGCAGCAGCATGGTCGCCCAGCCGCCGCGCAACTCCGGCTCGATCACCCACGCATCCACCTCGATGCGCGGCGGGTGCGCCGTCCCCAGGATCATGCCCGCCACCCGTCCTCCGCAACGCAGCACGCGCGACTGATCGAACGCGCCCGCCTCGATCACCGCCTGCACACTCCGGCACGGCAGCCCCGGATTGGCGGCAATGTAGGCGGCGTACAGGCGCGCGACGTCTTCCACCGGCGCATCCCGCAACGCCACGACGCGCGCGTCCGCCGGGATCTTCCCAGCCTCCGCCAACCTCCGGCTCCAGCCGCTCGAATACGCCAGGACCGGTTCCAGCTCGGTTTCGAAGCCACGGTAGAGGCCACTGCGGTTGAATCCGCGAGCCAGCAGAAACGGGGCAGCGACGGGATCCCTCACCGGGTCCGCCTGGCAGTGCAGTTCACCATCGCCGCGCCGTTCCGCTGCTTCCACCGCAGCCCGCAGCAGCCGGCTGCCAGTGCCTTCCCGCAGCCGCGTGTGGACCACGCGCAGGCACAAGCCGCGCACGCTGCCGGGAATGCGGAGCCAGGAAACCGCGCCCACATAAAACGGCGTTTCGCCGCTGATGGCCAGAAGGTACTCGCGCCATCCGGCATCGCCGGCGGTCTCCGGCAACAGCATCCGGCAAACCGGCTCCTCCGCAGGATGGGGCGCGCGGATTTCCAACCTCATGCCCCCGCCCTCTGGCGCAGAACCGCGATCCAATCCTCCGCGGCCTTCATCTCGGGCTGGAGTTTCAGGCACGTCTCGAAGGCTTGCGTCGCCCGGTCGAAGCGCCCCAGCCCGACCAACGCCACCCCCAACAGATAGTGCGTGGGCGGCGAGTGGAAGCGGATGCCGATGGCGGTGAGCGCGGCCTCGGCGCCCGCTTCGAAATCGCCCTGCCCGATCCGGATGCGCGCCATCCCGTGGTGCGCGGCGGCAGTACCGGGAGCGGAAGCAATCGCATCCCGGAACGCGGGTTCGGCCTCCTCCGGCAGGCCTAGCACCAGAAACGCGTGCCCCGCCAGGCAGCGCAGCGGCAGCGTGAGCGTCCCAGCCGCGGCGAGCCGGACACGGCGCAGCGCCTCGGCGCGATTCCCCTCCAGCATTGCCAGCGCGCCCAGCAAGAGCTGCGCGGACGCATCCCCCTGGAGAGCGGCGCAGGCCGCGCGGCACTCCGCGTGGCGCCCCGCCAGCAGGCACGCATAGGCGAAGTGAGAGCGGAGCGCTTGCTCCCGCGGGAACTCCGCTACCAGCTCCTCCAGTAGCTCCGCGGCCTTCCCCGGCTCTCCCTGCTCCAGTTGCACCAGCGCGAAATTCAACCGCGCTTCCCTTTCCGAGCGTCGTGCGAGATCCGCGACGCCGGGCTGTACATCACCTGCATAACCGAGCAGAGCAAGTTCCCGGATACCAGCCGCTACCAGATCGTGCTCCGCCATCGCCGCCGGCGCAGTCTCCCAAGTGGGAATGCGCGGAGGGTACTCTGCCGTTTCGAACGCCGCGCGGATCACTTCCCCCGGCATGTCCGCGCCCGCCGGCAGCCCGAAGCCCGCCAGAATCGTGGGGACCACATCGAGCACACTGGCGCCGAAGACCAGTTCGTCGCGCCGAAATCCTGGGCCGGAGAGGCACAACAACCCGTTGGGGGCAGCACCATAAGGAGAGACCAGCACCACCCGGACATCAGCACCCGCCAGTTCCACCAGCCGCGCCAGCATCCCGTCCAGGAAGCAGCAGACAGCGCCCACCGCGGATGCATAGAACTCGCCGCCGTCCCGGAGCAGCGCTCGCGCCACGCCGATCGCGCCATAGTGCACAGCCAGAAAATCCCACGGCTGCTGTTCCAGAATCCACGTGGCCGCCGCGTGGGTGGTGACGCACTCTGCCAGCAGCGCCGCGAACTGCGCCACGCGCCGGTCTTGCTGCTGATCGATCTCCCGCAGCCGCGGCACGAAGGTCAACAGATCTTCACCGCGAAAATCTCCTCCGTGAACCCGCAGTTCCAGCAGGCGCTCTTCCACCGATGCCGGATGAACGGAGCCCGGCTGGATCGGCCACGGCAGACCGTACGGAGCCGTGGCCCGGCAGAAGGCGTCGGAAACGAAGACACCGCGGATCGGGTCGGCCGGGTGGCTAGCCGGCCAGCCGGCCACGTGTGTCCGGATGCCGGACTCCTCCAGCAGGTTCCAGATGGCTTTGGTCCGCCGGGAGGCGCTGCCGGCGGGCCGCGCGCCGCCGCTGCGCGGATCGGGTTCGGTGGAGGCGAGCACACCGTGGCGGTCAGCGGTGCAGCCGGTGGCGATCGTGCTCCACTGCAGTGCGGGGAGCAGTGGACCGGTGCCCGACAAGCCGCCGACGGAACCCTCTTCCACCAGCCGCGCCAGGCATGGCATCCGGCCAGCGTCAATCAGCGGGTTGAGAAGCTCCCAATCCGCCCCGGACCAGCCGGCGAGAATGCACTTCTGCGCTTCCACGGTTCAGTCAAAAGCAGTGGTGCCGTTGTGACGGAATGAGATACTAGGCCGCCTGCCGCTTGCGCCGGCGCAACGCAAGCACCCCGGCCGCGCCCAGGCAGAAAAGACCCAGTGTGGTGGGTTCCGGAATGCCCGCTTCCAGCCCGGCGCCGGCCTGGTCATTGTAAGCCCAGTCGTAAACCGTCAGGGTAGTCGTGCTGAAATCTGTACCCGCACGAGCCCAGCCATAGTAGGTGCTGCCCGACAGATCGAAAGACAGCCCCATGTAGCCCGGCGTGCCGTCAGAGGCCCAGTTGCCGATATAGCCGCTCTTAAACGAAGCCAGATCGTTGCTGCCAGTGACGAAGGGAGCGGTCGCGTCGATCAGGTCGCCGGGCGTGTACATCGCGACAAGTCCCGCGGATCCCGCAACTGCGTTGATACCCAGTGGCAGCACCGACATAAAGGTGCGCCCGTTGCCCACGGAGATCGAAAAGGTGAAATCGTTGGTCGAGTCACCGTTGATATCCAGAGAGGCGGAAGATCCCGCTCCAGTGATGCTGAAACTCGCGCTCCCGTTGTAGATGGTACTGGCATGCGCCGCGGCCGGCAGCCCCAACGCGGCCACTCCGCCCGCCATCGCGTAAGCTGCGAGTTTCTGTTCTAAAAGGCGCTTGGACATGATCGTCTGGATCCTTTTCCTGTAGTGCCCGGGTGACTGCGGCATTCGGAGAGCAACGCTTCACCCACGAATCAGAGTTTAACACCTGCAAATCTGCAACACCAGGAACGCCGCAGCCCAACCGGGGCCGTCAACCGAGCCAGCGGTCCAAGTTCCCGGCCACGAACCCGTCGTCGGTCAGATGCGGATACGCGCGGCAGACGCGGTCGATCTCCTCGAGCTGGCCCGGGGAGACATCCTCCCGCGGGTCCAGGCACCAGCGTCCCGCCATCAGACCCTGGCGGCGCAGCACTTCGTGAATCCCGGCGACACATCCGTGAAACGCGTGGTGCGCATCGAAGATCGCGGCATTCGCGTCGGTGATTTCAGCCGCTTGCGCCAACAGATCGTCCGCCGGCCCGCCGTTCTGCCGCCGGGCGTGAACCTGGGTCAGCAACTCGACCGCGCGCCGAGTCCACACGGCCCACTGTCCCAGCAGGCCGCCGGCAAAGTGAAGCGTCACGTCCCCGAATCGAAACTCGGCGAGCAGATCGGCGACGATATTGTCGTCGTTCCCCGTGTAGAGGGCGATTTCGTGAGCGCGTCCGCTCTCCGCGACCGCCCGCATCACGTCGACTGTCTGATAGCGATTGAACGGCGCGACCTTGATCGCGACGACGTTTTCTATGCCGGCGAATTCCGTCCAGAAGCGGTGCGAAAGCACGCGACCACCCACCGCTGGCTGCAGATAGAAACCGATCAGCGGCAGAATTCCGGAAACCTCGCGCGCATGCGCCACAAGGTCGGATTCGGAGGCGTCGCGCAGGTCCGTGAAGCTGAGCAGCCCGGCATCGTAGCCGATTTCCCGCAGCGCGGAGGCCTCGGTGCACGCCTGCGCAGTAGCGCCGCAGATTCCCCCGATCTTCACCAGCGCCTTCCCGGTCCGCCCCTCGAAGGCGCGCATCTCTTCCATGGCGAGACGCAGCACCGCATCCAGCAGTCCGTACTCGGGCTTGCGAATCGCGAATTGGGTCGCGTGAACGCCCACAGCCAGGCCGCCTGCCCCCGCGTCGCAGTAGTAGCGGGCCAGCGCGCGCTGCCGCCGCTCATCCAGTTCTCGGCCGGCGGTGAGGGCAAGGGGATGGGCCGGAATTACTAACCCGGCCTGCATTCGACTGCGAGTCTGCTCCAGCGGAGAAGGCATCAGAACTTACCATCCGTGACCTGAAATTTGGTCGGTTTCCCGAGCGCCGCGCCGCCGCGTTCGATCCAGCCCGCGACCCACTCCATCAGTTTCTCTGCGGAGACCTCGGGATCGCCCAAAGCCGTACGGCATGCGGCCGCATTACTCAGCAGCGCGGTCTCGCCAACGCTGCCGGTAGTTTGCAGCGTCCGCCCGAAACGCGCGGCGAAGAACTCCGCGATGCGGAGCACTGGGAGCGTCTCCCTGCCGGTGACATTCAGACGGCGCGCGGGCGAGACGCACAACTCCAGGCTGCGCATGGCGTACGAATTCGCATCGCCCTGCCAGATCACGTTCACCGCGGGCACGGAAAGCTCGACTGGCTGCCCCCCATACACCTGGCGCGCGATATCCACGAGGACTCCGTAACGCAGATCCACGGCGTAGTTGAGACGGAAGAGCAGGCAGCGGGTACCGGCAGTGCGCGAATAGTATTCGAAGATGCGCTCCCGGCCCAGGCAGGATTGGGCATACTCGCCGCGCGGGGCGGGTTCGTCGGTCTCCACGCAGCCGCCCGTCAACGGCGAGACGAACGGGTAGACATTGCCGGTGGAAAAGGCCACGATTCGGGAGCCGCGGAAGTGGCGGGCGACATGGACCGGAACAATCGTGTTGGCGGCCCACGTCTCATCCGGAGCGCCCGCCGAACCGAATTTCCGGCCCGCCATGAAGATCACATTCTCGGCGCGCGGCAACCGGTCCACCTGCGCCGGGTCCATCAGATCGCAGGCTACCGTCTCAATGCCGCGATTCCGGAACTCCTGCTGCCCCTCCGCCGAATGAAACCGCGAAACGGCAATCACTCGAGTGGACTTCCCTGCCCCATCGATCGCGCGGCGCAGGCGTTTGGCCAGCGTCAACCCCATCTTTCCGCCAGCCCCGAGGATCACGACATCGTCCTCCAGGCGCCCCGCGAAGGCGAGATCGGCGACACTCGGCCGGGTCAGGCACTCCTCGCGTTGCTCTTCGGTTTCAATGCAGTTCATGGCGCGTGCGGGAAGGGGCGAAAGCCAAACTCCGCTTCGCCCGGCGCGGAATTGCCCAAGACGGCAGCCTCAGCCCGACTTCAGAATAACGGCCGCAGCCACGGGGGTCAATTCCAGCGCCGGCGATTTCCTGCAGGAATGTGCGGCAGCATCTAGCAGGTCACGAGCGTATATCCGCGCTCCTGCGCACGGCTCACGGCCACAACGCCGGCCGGCGCCATGCGCGAGTTGCCCACCAGATTCGCCGTCAACTCCGCGAAAATGGCGTCGGTTTCGGCGCCGCCTTTTCCGGCAATCAACCCGGAGTAGGCGCGCGTGGCCATGGAGCACACGGCGAAGTGCACCCCCCGTTTCACCAGCGCATCCACCGAGGTTGCATGATTCGGCAGCAGAGGGCCGTAGTCGGTGACGTTATAGACATTGATGGCCGGCGCCTGCTTCGTCTTCGGATCGTCGAACTTGATCTGCGTCCCGATCTGCTTTCCGTACTTGGCCCACATGGCGTCGTTATAGGCAAACGATGTGGAACCGTGGCGCGCCACGATTACGATCGCCACATCCTTATCCTGCAGTCCATAATCCGCCTGATTCACGCGCAGGAAATTGCCGGCAAACGCGAGCGCCTCGCCGAAGCCGTTGGCGGTGGTGGTATCGAACACGAGACGGTGCTTCCCGGGCAACTGGTCCAACCAGTCGTCTTTGGGATGGCGCGCCGGCTCCCAGCGCTCGGCGGCCTTTTCCTGCGCTACGGCAGTACCCGTAGCGGCCATGGCGGCAATCGCCGCGGCACGGAAATTGAGAAAGCTCAGAAAAGAGCGCCGCTTCGGCGAAAAGTTCGACTGTTGACTCATAGTTCCCTCGCTTGTTTAGTAGACTGCCAACCAGTTCCCAGCTCCCGGCGGAACGTCGTTTTCAAATAGTATCAGGCTCTGATTCCGGGAGTCACCGCGCCGGCTGATTCGCGGCGCGGTAGAACGCCTCGATCGGCGCAAATGGGCCGAAGCTGTGTTGCTCCAGTGGGAAGGAATCCGCATACGGCCCGTAGCCCGTATCTACCGGCTTCTTCCGGCGATCCGGATAATCTCTTTCCAAACCGTCAATGTGGGGACGCGGCCGGGAGTTGAAGTAGGCAGCCACATCGAACGCATCCGCATCATCGAGATCGGCATTCCCCAGCGGCATGCGCGCCTTCACAAACCGCGCAGCGGTCAGCACACGATGCATGCCCGCGCCATCGTTGAAACTATTCGGACCCCACAGCGGCGGGAACACGAACCCGTGCACCAGATCCTTCGCCGCGGCCAGACCCGCGCCTTCCTTACCGTGGCAGGCCGCGCAGCGCAGCGCGAACACCTCCGCGCCATGTTTCAGATCCGCCGCGCGCTCGGGCGTGCGGAACGCCGGCGGCTCGTGCGCCTTCTTGCGCGTCGCTCCGGTCCCGGCATCCTGATCGGCCAGGAAGCGAAGATACGCCACCATCGCGGACATCTCGGGGCTCTGTTCCGCTAGCGCCTGCCCGTTCATGCTGCGCATCATGCAGCCGTTGATCCGGTCTTCGATCGTCTCTTTGCCGCCGCTGCGCGGCGAGATTCTGGGGTACCGCGTGATGGCCGTCGCCAGGCTGAGATTGCCGGGATCCGCGCCTGCTCCAAGGTGACAGGAAGCGCACGCCAGGCGGCTGTTCATGCGCCGCATTTTCGGATCGGCCGCATCCGGTCCAAGGTACTCCGGGGTCTGCGCGATCAGCCGCCGGCCATACTCCTCCGTGGCTCCGGCCTCGATCGCCGGCGAGGGGATCTTCTCCCCCGGCCCACCCGGCCGTCCGAACATCAACGTCAGCGCCACGGTGACGCAGCCGGCGACCGCGCAGATCGCCCAGATCCGGTTCGCACCGGGTGCGAATGGCTGAGTCATCGCAGACCCCTGCCGCGCCGGCTCTGCTGCGTCAGCAGCTCGTCATATCCTCGCGCATTCCGCTGAAACCGCAGGCTGGGCCTTTCGATCCACGCGCGCAGCCGGGGAGAGAGAGCCCACGCCGCGAAGAAGCCCACCGCGAACAGCAGCGCGAGCGCCACCACCACGTTCATCGCCGTGACATCGACCGTGCCGCCACCCGCACCGGAAGAGATCGGCTCATGCAGGTTCATCGCGCGTCTCCCACAAAAAAGGTCCGCACGTAGTATGCGGCCGCGGATAGCTCCGCT
>CAIRBY010000771.1 GCA_903876865.1 uncultured Acidobacteriia bacterium | reverse complement strand
TTCGCATGTTCGCGGTGGACTTGTCGCCCGCGATGTGCCGCTTGGCGCGCGAGAAGGCGAAGAGCGTCCGAGTGGCCTTGCGCGTCGTGCGCGGTGACATGCGCACGTTCCGCCTGCCCGAACCGGTGGACCTGATCACCTGCGAATGCGATGCCTTGAATCACGTGCCGCGGAGGGCGGATCTGGCCAGGGTGACGCGTGCGGCGGCGCGGGCTCTCAAGCCAGGAGGGTACCTTTTCTTCGACGTGAATCTGCGGCGCGGCTTCCAGAAATACTGGACCGGCACGTGGTGGATGGAACAACCCGGTGCGGTGCTGGTGATGCGCAACGGCAACGACGCTGCGCATGACCGGGCATGGATCGACGTGGATTGGTTTCTGCGCGAAGGCAATCTGTGGCGGCGGCATCGGGAGCGGGTGGAAGAGGTCTGCTGGAGTGTCGCGGAGATCCGCGCGGCGCTGGCGGGCTTCGACCGGGTGCGCACGTGGGATGCGGCGCCGTTTTTTCGCGGGGACGGAGTGACGAGCCGAGGTTGCCGAAGCATCTTTCTGGCGCGGAAGGCTAACGTGTCCAGGACGCCAAGTGCGTGACGTAAGACGCATACGGTCCTCTACTTACTTACGGCGACCAATAGTAAGTAATCGCCTGTTATCTTCCGCGACTTACACTTAGCTACCGAAATTGAACCTCGACAGTTTCCACGTTTGTTCGTAGCATGACTTCCAGTACTCTCATAACAAACGGAGGCATGACTGGGAATGCGGGTTATCCAAGCAGGAGTCTGTGGCTGGTTGGCCATAAGTGTATTAGCGGCGGCGACTACGCCGGTCGCAAGTCTGAAACTGGGACCATCCACAGCTACGTTGAGGGCTGGGGCATCGGTGACGTTCTCCCTCACGTGGGTGGGCGCGCCCTCGAGCACGGTGAAGTGGACGGTGGCATCGACGGCCAAGGCATTCACCGGCAGTCTGGGAACGGTGAGTGCGAGCGGCGTCTACACAGCCCCGGCGCTGCCGCCGGTACCGAATACGGTAGTGGTGACGGCGACGGATTCCGCCAACACCACACTGATCAGCAGTTCGACGTTGACGCTATTGAATCCGGCGCCGGTGATTACCAGCCTGGCTCCGAACTACATCAACACCGGTCTGGCGTATCACATCACGGTGAATGGGACAGGCTTCCTGGCGACATCGAAGCTGACCTTCAACGGCGTAGCGGTGGCGGCGACCTATGTTTCCGGCACGCAGTTCACGCTCACAGGGACTTCCGCGCTGGCGGCGGGGACCAAGATCCCGATCACGGTGATCAACCCGGACCCGGGCGGTGCGACCTCCAATACGGCAAATCTCACAGTGGATGCGCCGGTTTCGGTGACGCTCACTCCGGATGGCAGGACGATCCGCTGCGGGGCGCAACTCACCTTTACCGCGCACGTGGCGAATAACACGGATCAGGCGGTGACGTGGCTCTTGAACGGTGCGGCTCCGGTGGCTGCGCTCGGGACCATCACTAGCACGGGTCTGTACACCGCGCCGGCAGACCTTCCGGCGACACCTGCCGTAACGGTGACGGCTGTAAGCCACGCCGATCCCACGGCGAAAGCGACCGTGACGGTGAATCTGCAGAATCCGATGCCGGTGGTAACGAGCGTGAATCCGAATCCGGTAATCCCAGGCAACGCAACACTGACCATCAACGGCAGCGGTTTCGCGAAGGGGGCGACCGTCACGTTTGCGGGAGGCACTCTGGCGACGACGTGGGTCTCCGATACGAAGTTGACGGCGGCGGCGGTGGTGACCATGCCGGTGGGACGGCTGGCGGCGGTGAAGGTGACGAATCCGAATCCGGGCACGCTGACGAGTGTGCCGGTGGCGGTGCCGGTGCGTCCGGCGGTGGAGAAGGTCTCCTATTCAAGTGCCGTGCGCTTTCTGGAGATGGCCACGTTTGGCCCGACACCGGCGAGCGTGCTGGAGTTGCAGGCGAGCGGCGTGCCGCAGTGGCTGGCGAGTCAGTTCCAACAGAGCCCGGCGGTCTGGCCGGATCCGCTGGACCCCAACGAAGGCGTAGGACGGCTGCAGACGGCATTCTTCGACGTGGCAATGCACGGCACCGATCAGTTGCGGCAGCGGGCCAGCTTTGCGCTGGCCTCGATCCTGGTGGCGTCGGCGGCGAAAGACAATCAGTTCGAGCAGATGGTGGGCTACCAGAGACTGATGGGCGCTTCGGCATTCGGAACCTACCGCAACCTGCTGGGCGCGGTCACGCTGAATCCGGCCATGGGCTACTTCCTCGACATGGTGAACAACGATAAGGCGAATCCGACGAAGGGCACAGTCGCCAATGAGAATTATGCGCGGGAAGTGATGCAGCTCTTCTCGCTCGGCTTGGTGCAACTGCACCCGGACGGTACGAAGGTCCTGTCCGGCGGCGCGACCGTGCCGGAATACGACCAGAGCGCGGTCACCCAGATGGCAAAGGTGATGACGGGCTGGACGTATGCGCCGGATGCGGGATTCCAATCGCACTGGACCAATCCGCCCTACTACTTCGCGCCGATGGTGGCATTCGAAGAGCATCACGATCAAACGCAGAAGTCGATCAATCTGCCCTCGCCGTGCCTGATTCCCGCGGGCGGCAGCGCGGCGGGCGATTTGAACATGGCGCTCGATTGCATCGCGCGGCAGACCAACGTGGCGCCGTTTATCTCGTACCGGCTGATTCAGCGGCTGGTGATGAGCAACCCCTCGTCGAGCTACGTGATGCGGGTGGCGGACGCGTTCCGGCAATCCGGTGGAAACTTGCAGGCGACGCTGACGCAGGTGTTGACGGACCCGGAGGCGAGCGTGGAGGGCTCGGGCAAACTGCGGGAACCGGTCTTATACGCGACGCAACTTCTGCGCGCCTTGAACGCGAATGTGACGAGCAGCGCGGGGCTGGAAGGGCAATCCAACGCGATGGGACAGGCGGCGATGGCGCCGGCGAGCGTGTTCAGTTATTTTTCGCCGTTCTATATGGTGGCAGGGAACACGCCTCCACCGGTGCCGGCGCCGGAATTCCAAATCATGAATGCGACTACGGTGCTGGCGCGGGCGAACTTCGCATACCGCGTCGCCACCAATGGCGTCTCCGGGACGATCAAGGTGGATCTGACCAATCTGCAGGACCTCGCGGCGAACCCCGCGGACCTGGTGGAAGCGGTCAATCAGGCGCTGTATCGCGGAGAGATGACGGCGAGCGAACGGAGCATTCTGCTGGGGGCGGCGAGCGGATCGACGAGCGCGCTGGGGCGGGTGCGGAGCGTGCTGTACGCAGCAGGGGCGGCGCCGCAGTATGAAGTTGCACGGTAAGAGGAGAGGACGACAGCCATGACATTCCAACAGAAGCGATCTCGACGCGATTTCCTGCGCAGCGGATGCCGGACTCTCTCCACCATCGGAGCGGCGGCGGCATTCGGACAGGCGGGCCTGATCAGCGCCCGCGCGCAGAGCACCGGCGATTACAAGGCGCTGGTATGTATCTTCTTATTCGGAGGAAATGACGCGAATAACTTATTAGTGCCGAACGACGCGGCAAGTTATGCGACTTACCAGAAGATCCGGCAGAATCTGGCGATCGCGCAAGGTTCGCTGGTGGCGATTCACGACCCTGTGAGTAACTCGGGCTTCGGGCTGCATCCGAGCTTTGCCCCGCTCGGTCCGCTCTACAACACTTCCAAGCGGCTGGCGCTGGTGGCGAACGTGGGCACGCTGGTGCAACCGGTGCCCCACAACGCCACCACCGGGTTGCCGCTACTCAACAGTGTGCCTCTGCCTGTGAACCTCTACTCGCATTCGGACCAGCAGACGGAGTGGCAGAACGGCGTACCGCAGGGCGGCGTGAATACAGGCTGGAGCGGCAGGCTGGCGGACAAGGTGGCGGGCGTGGGCGGACTGGTGCCGCCTTCGATCGGCATCAGCGGCAATGCGCTGCAACTGGTGGGGCAAACGACGCAGCAATCGGCGATCAGCACGAGCAATTTTGGCCTCTCGGCGCCGGCGACGGATGCGGGTTCCACGGCGTTGCAGCAGATGCTGAATCTTTCGAGCGGGGTGACGCTGGTGCAGGCGGCGCAGAACTCGCTGAACAGCGCCGATGCGGTGGCGAAGGCGGTGGACGCGGCGCTGAATGGCAGCACGGCGCTGGGCGTGACTTTTCCCAATAGCGATATCGGCACGCAGCTGGCCGAGGTGGCGAAGATCATTCAGGTGCGCGGCGCGCTGGGGGCGGGACGGCAGATCTTCTTCTGCAGCCAGGGCGGGTACGATACGCACTCCGGGCAACTGGCGCAACAGGTGCAGTTGTACGGCAATCTGGCGAATGCGCTGCTCGCGTTCGATACGGCGATGGGGCAGTTGGGCGTGGCGAACAATGTCACCACGTTCACCGAATCCGATTTCGGACGGACGTTCCAGCCCAACGGCAATGCGGGGACTGACCACGGTTGGGGTAGCCATGCGCTGGTGATGGGCGGCGCGGTGAAGGGTGGCCAACTCTACGGCAGGTTCCCGACGCAGGCGCTGGCGGGACCGGACGATTCGGGCAATCGCGGCACGTGGGTGCCTTCGACCTCGGTGGATCAGTATGGCGCGGCGATGGCCAAATGGTTCGGCGTGAGCGCGCAGGCGGATCTCGACTATGTGTTCCCGAACCTGAAGAGCTTCGGCTATCAGGCGCTTACGGTGGTGTAGCCGGCGCAGGCAATGGGCCACGGAATCAGCGGTGCGAACCACGCGGGCTTGCTGCGTCCCTACGTGTGCGCGTCCGTGTTGATCGCTGGCCCGGTTGTTTGCCCGGTGATGAGGCGGGCGCCGCGATTGTGGGTGAAGTAGTTGTAGACCCATTCGGTGAAGACGAGCAGGCGGTTGTCGAATTCCACCAGATACATGAGGTGAACGAAGACCCAGACGAACCAGGCGAGGAATCCGGAGATGTGGAGGCTGCCGAATTCGGCGACGGCCTTGTTGCGTCCAACGGTGGCGAGGTTGCCTTTGTTGACGTAGTGGAATGGCGCCGGGGCGGCCTCGCCGTTTACGCGGCGGCGGACGAGGGCGGCCACATAGCGGCCCTGCTGCATCGCGACCGGGGCGACTCCGGGCAGCGGCTTGCCGCCCTGATGCGTGAAGCTGGCCAGATCGCCGATTGCGAAGATTTCAGGGTGGCCGGGGAGGGTGAGATCGGGAGCGACGAGGACGCGTCCGGCGCGGTCGAGCGGCGCGGCGGCGCGGGCGGCGAGAACTTTTCCGAGGCTGGAGGCACGCACTCCGGCGGCCCAGAGCACGGTGCGGGTGGCGATGCGCTCTTCGCGGTCACCGGTCTGCACGGTGACGCCAAGGGAATCGATGGATGTGACGCGGGTGCCGGCGAGAGTGCGGACGCCGAGGGCGATGAGTTGCTGCTCGGCTTTGGCGGAGAGATCCGCGGGAAAGCTGGGGAGTACGCGCGATTCGCCTTCGACGAGTAGGATCTGCGCCTCGCGCGGGTCGATGCGGCGAAAATCGTGGCGCAGGGTGTCATTGGCGATTTCTCCGAGCGCGCCCGCGAGTTCGACCCCGGTCGGTCCGGCGCCGACGATGACGAAGTTGAGCCAGGCGCGCCTCCGCTCGGGATCGGTCTCGCGCTCAGCCTGTTCAAAGGCAGAGAGGACGCGGCTGCGGATTTCGGTGGCGTCCTCCACGGTTTTGAGGCCGGGGGCGAGCGATTCCCACTGGGGATTGCCGAAGTAGTGGTGGGTGGCGCCGGTGGCAACGATCAGCGTGTCATAGGGGATTTCACCCTGGTTGGTGACCACTTGGCGGCGCGCAGGGTCGATATCGGTGACTTCGCCGAGCAGCACTTCGGTGTTGCGGTTGTTCTTCAGGACGACGCGGAGGGGAGAGGCGATTTCGCCGGGGGAGAGTCCGCCGGTGGCGACCTGGTAGAGCAGGGGTTGGAAGAGGTGGAAGTTGCGCCGGTCGATGACGGTGACGGAAAGGGGCGCGCTTCCCAGGGATTTGGCCACATAAAGGCCGCCGAATCCACCTCCGATAATCACCACGCGATGCGGTTGCGATGCGTTGGTATCCACTGATTCTTAGATGCCGGGGAGGGGCAGCGCGATTCCCCATCCAGATAACTGGCGTCCAGGCATGGTTTTGTTTTATACTTCCGATTCGGCAGCAC
Organism: uncultured Acidobacteriia bacterium; assembly: GCA_903876865.1. Taxonomy (GTDB): domain Bacteria; phylum Acidobacteriota; class Terriglobia; order Bryobacterales; family Bryobacteraceae; genus Solibacter. The sequence goes on along the minus strand of CAIRBY010000771.1, from coordinate 4,780 downwards.
AGGAGCGAATCCATGACTCAAAGCACCGTCCAACTGATCGCCGGCGTTCTCGCGGTGATTCTGATCGCGATCGTCATTCTCAGACGCAAGGGCACGAAGAAGAAGGACGAAGACGATTTTTAGAGCGGCGGCCGGTGCGGCTGGCGGGTAATCGCCGGCGCTCCCTGACTGTCGCGGCGTTCCTGGGAGCGGCTGGGTGTCTGAGTGCGGCGGATGACGCGGCGCTTGCGCTCCGAATCCGCGAACACATGCGGCAGTATGTGCAACAGCTGCCGGATTACACCTGCCGTGTGACGCTGGAACGCTTCACGCGCCCACAGGCTCGCGCGGCATTTGAGCTGCGCGATCGCGTGCGCGCCGAAGTGGCGTACACAGGCGGGAAAGAACTCTACTCCTGGCCGGGTGACGAGCACTTCGAATCCGGCATCGCGGATCTGTTGCCCGGGCGCGGGCTCTTATCCGAAGGCAGCTACGCGCTGCACCTGCGCAATCTCTTTCTGAAAGATGTCGCCACGTTCCGGGGGCCGCGCGAGGAGAAGTGCGGCGCACACACCTGCCTGCGATTGGACTTCGAGATTCCGGCCGGGCGCAGCGGGTTCTCCGTGTCGGCGGGCGGCGGGCAAGCAGCGGCCGCACTGGCGGGAGCGGCTTGGTTCGAACCTCAGACACTGGAGATCGAGCGGCTGGAGGTGCGTGTGGACGATGCGCCGCGATCGGTGCGGATCGCCTCCACGCGGGAAACCACGGAGTACGTGCGCGTACGCATCGGCGAGGGAGAGTTCGTGCTGCCGGGGATGAGTGAACTGGTGCTGCGGGATCGCGACGGCGGCGAGTTGTGGAACCGGGCGCGCTTCGACCGGTATCACCGCTACGCGGGGGTCATCGAGCGTGATGTACGGACCGGTGACGGATGCTCCGGTGATGAACGAGGCGCGGCGTGAGGTGCCGGTCTTCAGGGGGCGGCAGGTCACGGCAGTGCTGGATGCGGCGATGAGTGACGAGGCGTGCATCGGCGATGGGTTCAGCGCGACGGCGGCGGATGGGACGCGGGTGGCGGGGCGGGTGAGCGAGATGCGGCGGGTGCGGGGGCGGTGGCTGGTGGATCTGGCTCTGGAGGGCGGGGCGCTGGTGCGTCGCGGGGTGGCGCTGCCATTGGGGCAGGGGATGAAGCTGACGTGGAAGTAGGGGCAGCCTTGCCTGACTAATTCCGCGAGCTGGCGTTCCCACCGTGCGCTTGTTTGACGGCGCTGACGGCGAGAAAGCATCCGGTGAACGAGCGCGTAGGCAGATTGCCGAGCGACGCAAAGGCGCGGAGCAGCCACGCGACCGGCGTATCGGCGCGTCTGCCGAGCAGGCGACGCAGCGTGAGGAAGAGCGCGGTGGAGAGCATGCGCGGATTGTGGATCAGATACCCGCGCTGTTCGATGCGGAAGCCGCGCTCCCGCAGCATTTCCGCCAACTCCGCCGGGGAGAGCGTCGCGCCGAGGGAAAAGCTGGACCATCCGCGGCGGGTCAGGATTCTCAGAAGCGAATAGAGCGGGTTGCGGGGATTATCAAGGGTGATGACGAGCGTACCTTCGGGACGCAGGACGCGGGTCAGTTCATCGAGTGAAGCGGCGATCTCCCGCTTGTCCGCGAAGTGATCGAGTGTGGAGGTGGAGACGACGATGTCTACGCTGGCGCACGGTAGGGGCAGGCGGCGCACATCGCAGACGAGCCCGGTATAGGCGCCCGCATCTCGATGCAGGGCGGCGCTGACAGTGGCGGCATCAAGGTCCACGCCGATGCCGAGGCGCATCGTGGGAAAGAGGTCGTGGAAGATGCGGTCCGCACCATAGGCTTCTTCGAAGAGATCGGTTTTCAGGACCGTGGAACAGGGGCGTCGACCTACGGCGGCGCGAATCCACTGCTGGTGGACCTGACGCTTCTGCAGCGCCACGAGCGGGTCGAGATACCAGGAAGGGGAGGGGGCTGAGAACGGCGGAATCGCTTCGGATGCGGCGGGGCGGCGGAAGTACTTCCGCCAGCGTGCGAATTTCCAATAGCCGATGAGGCCTACCGTTCGCAAACCGGCGCGCCTGGCCAACGAAGCAGCGCCGCGGTTCTCAGGCATCCAGGCCCAGAGCAGGCGTTCGTAGCCGCGCTCGCGGTAGGCGGCGGTCAGTTGGTGAACCGCTGCGAGCCCAAGTCCGGTGCCGCGGTGGGCAGGTGCGACATAGAACTCGTAGATGTAGAAGTCGCGGGGCGCGAGAGCTATTTCGCATTCGAGAGAGGAGATCCAAGCCGCGACGCCGGGAGCGATCCAGCAGGCCTGTGCGACCTCGTCCTGGATCAGAGTGACGTAGCATTCATGGCCGCCGCGAAGGCGTTCGGCGACGTTGTGCGCGTCGAGATCGGTACGAAAGCGGAGGTAGGCGGGGAGGGAATTGGCGTCGAGTGGTGCGATGGACTTCGGGTAGGGTTCGGTCCGCGCCGGTGTTTGAGCCAGCCGCAACTCCGCGATGGCGAGGCGGCGATAGAGCGACTCGCCGAGCAGCTTGAAGGCGAGGCTGCGGGGGCCTTCCTCGGCGAGGAGGGTGAATGCGCGGCGTAGCGCCGAACCAAGAGTCCACGACTGGCGCTGGTAGAGGTTCATGCGCGATCCCGGAGGAGCGGGACGAAGGCCTGGAATTTGCGGCCCTCCACGGGGGCAAGTTGATCGGCGATGGCGAGGCGAAGCGAGACGCCGGGGCCGAGTGCCTCGCGGAGGGTGACGCCGATCAGATCGGCAATCCCCGTGGCGCGTTCGTAGAGCACCACGTGGAGGCGAAAGGCGTCTGGCGCTTCCTGCACGAGTTGAAACTGGCGCACCCCGGCGTGTGCGCGGATGGCTTCTCCCAATGCATACGCGTGCAGCGTGCGGCCATCGCCAAGGAGGAAGCGATCGCGCGTGCGGCCCAGAATGGTCCGGATGGTGAGACACGGGTCGCCGCCCTCGCACGGTGCATCTCCCAGCGTGACCTCATCGCCGAGCCGATAGCGGAGGAAGGGCATGGCGAAGGAGTGGAGCGCGGTGACAACGACCTCACCGCTTTCACCGGGCGCGGCGGGGCGGCCATCGCGCAGGACCTCCAGGATCACGGCATCTTCGCAGACGCGGTATTCGGCGGAGTTACGGCGCTGCATGGCGATGAAGACCACTTCATGGCTGCCATAGATATCCGCGACGGGAGCGCCGAAGCCGCGCTCGATCTGGCGGCGCGTGGCGGGAGTGAGCGTCTCGGCTCCGGTGAAGGTGAGGCGGAAGTTCATGCGGCGCCGGTCCTCGTCGGTGAATTCTGCGGCGAGCCAGGATAGGACGGAGGGCGGACCGCTGAGGATGTCTGCGCGAAACCGCTCGACCGCTTCAACGATGCGGGCCTTGGGCGTCTGCCAATCGAGCAGCAGGCGCGGCAGGATTCCGAGGCGTTCGTAGGGTTGGACCTGGCTGAGGGAGCGCAGCGTATCGGGGCGGAAATAGTCGAGTTGCACGCGGCGGGAGCGGAGGCCGAGACCGTACTCTCCGGCGGCGCGGACGCGGTGGCAGAGCAGTAACCGCTCCTCCGCCAGGGTGCGGCGAATGGTGACGGGCGTGGCAGTGGAGCCGCTGGTCTGGATGCAGCGGAGCCTATCGATGGCGTAGCCGCTCGCGCAGACCTGCTCGGGCGCGAGGGACTGGATGTCGCCGCGCGTGGTGATGGGGATGCGGGGAAGATCGGCAAGGCTGCGAAACTGATCGGGGTGGAAACCGGAGGCGTCGAAGAGGCTGCGATAGTAGGGCACGCGCGCGTAGACGTGGCGCACCAGTTGCTGCAGGCGGCGCAGTTGAAACGCGAGGAGCGCGGTGCGGCTGGCGGGCCGCGCGCGGGTCAGATCCCGGAGCGATTGCAGTTGGTGCAGGTTGTCCGGAATCACGCTACGAGTCTAGCATCGGCGGGTGAAGCCGATGGCTCTAGCCAGCCGGATCTTCGGGCAGGTGATTGAAGTAGCCGCGGTAGATATCCACCGGGTCTTCATACGCCACTTGCCGGTCGTTCTCCTCGACGAAGCCATCGACGAGGGCGCGCAGTTGCTTCAGCGGATCCCGGTATTTCGGATCGGCGGCGAGGTTGTGGACCTCGTCGGGATCGGCCTGAACGTCGAAGAGTTCTTCGATCGGCTTCCCGGCGGCGGCAAACAGAGCCTGCTCCCTGGTGAGTTTCCCCTGCGCGGCCCACTCCTTGACCAGGTTCCAGGTCGGGTAATTCTTCTCCTTGTACTCGTTGTGCTGCATGTAGGGAACGGCGGGGAGATAGTTGCGAATGTATTTGAACTGCCTGGTGCGCACGGCGCGCATGCGGTCGATCGACATGTCCATGCGGTCGCGCGCGGCGAAGATGTGGGAGCGTTCGCGATAGGCGGGTCCGAAGATATCCTGGCCCTGCATGGCGCCGGCGGGCGGGCGGATGCCGGCGAAGCCGAGCAGCGTGGGAGCGATATCGATGCCGCTGACGAAGCGATCGTCGCTGGTGCCGGCCGAGCGGCCGTTCGGTAAGCGTACGAGGAACGGGATGTGTATGCCGCCATCGTAGAGGAACTGCTTGCCGCGGAAGAGCGGCCCATGGTCGCTGGAAACGACTACGGCGGTGTTCCTCGCGAGGCCCTCGGATTCGAGGCGCTGGAGCAACTGGCCCAGATAGCCATCGGAGAGATGGATCGCGTCCAGGTAGTTGGCGTATTCGTCGCGGACCACGGGGCTATCGGGGTAGTAGGCGCCGAGTTT
>CAIRBY010000770.1 GCA_903876865.1 uncultured Acidobacteriia bacterium | reverse complement strand
CCGGTGACGCGCACCTGGCGATACGGCGTCTGCTCGATGGCCATCTTCCAGTTGCCGCTCCAGCCCAGCGCGCCGAACCAGACCGCGCCGTGTTCTTCGCCGGCATCGCCGCGGTCAATGGAAAACCACGGATTGAAATTGTGGCTGGTGTGGCCCTTGCGGCTCTCAATCACCTTCTGGCCTTCGTGGACCGGTTCGTGATTCACCTGCGTCTCGCCGGCCCAACGCCCGCTGAGATAGGTGAGCTGATAGCCATCGCCGGGCGGCAGGTTCCATACGGCGGATTGCGCGGATTCAAGTGTGAGCGTGCGCGTGGTGCCGTTGCGGATGGTGGCGGAGCGGCGGAGAATGCCGTCTTCCGCATACACGCGATAATGCAGCGTCACCTCGATCGGTTCGTTGATGTCCTTCAGTACGATGTCCAGATCGTCGCCCTGAATATGGTGCGAGGCATAGCGCAGCACGAGGTCGCGCACGGTGTTCTCACGGGTGAGTTTCAGCGCGGGCTCGTAGTAGCGCGGGCCGCCCCAGCCGGGGTACTCTTCGGCCTCCAGCATCTGGTGGGAATCGAAGCTGGAAATGTCACGGCGCACGGGCGGCGTGGCCAGATCTTCGAGGCGCCAGAGGGGCGCGCCCCAGTAGAGGTGGCGAAGGCCGCCATCGGTGCCCACACCCATCGCGTAGGAGCTCTGGCGGGTGGTCAGCAGCCAGACCTTGCGGGCATCAGAGTACTGAATGGATTGAGCGGAGAGGCTCAGTGCGAAAAGCAGTAGAATTGCGGCGCGGCGCATGCCAAGAGAGTAACTCGCTTTACCATTTGATTACAAAGAGTCGCTCGCGGCACATGATTCCTTAACGAAAGACTGCTCTACTGGGATCAGAGTGATTGTGGAGGGTATGGGATGAAGACACTGGCAGGGATGTTGTTCGGGGCCGCGATTCTAGTGGCGCAGCCGCCTCCGGGCGGTCCAGGCGGCGGGTCCGGCGACGGCATCTGGACGCGCAACGCGGCCTTCGGAGAGATTGAGACGTTCGACCTGTGCAACGGGCACCAGCCCGGCAATGGCCAGTATCACCATCACGTGAACCCGGTCTGCCTGCGGGCGCAGTTGAACGACAATATCGCCACGGTGTCGAGCGGACGGCTGGGCACGCAGTATGCCGAGAAGGCGGCGCCGTGGAGCCACTCGCCGATTCTGGGCTGGGCTTTCGATGGCTATCCGGTGTACGGTCCGTACGGCTATGCGAATCCCAACGATGCCAAGAGCGCGGTACGGCGCATGAAGCCGGGCTTCCAGTTGCGCACCATCACGCAGCGCCACACGCTGCCGGCATGGGTGCTGCCGTATCTGCCCAACGCCGCGCAGACGTTGACTACGGCGCAGTACGGTCCCGATGTGAATGTGAAGTTTCCGCTCGGCAGGTACGTGGAGGATTACGATTTCGTCGCCGGGTTGGGCGATCTGGATCAGTACAACGGGCGCTTCACGGTGACTCCCGAATATCCCAACGGCACCTACGCGTATTTCGTCACGGTTGCCGATGACGGCTCGCCGCTCTTCCCCTACATCATTAACGTGCAGTATTACGGAACGGCGAGTGGCGGCAATGCGCCCGCGGTGGCGAGCGACGCCGTGGATTACTTCACGAGCGGTGCGCTCACCCAGGCGGCATCGGCCGATCCGCAACTGGGCAAGTGGTCTTTCAAGGGCTCGACGCAGTTCGCCACCGGCATCAGCGGCTTCGATCCCTCGGCCGGTCCATCGACCACGTGGCCCACCAACAAGCCGGCCGGGGTCAACACCAGCGGTGGCAATGCAGCGCCCGCGCTTGCGGATGTGCAGCGCGTGCGCTACAACGCGGCCAATGTATTTGTGAATTCGAATGATCTGCCCAGTTACACGATCGGGCCGTGGTTTGATGCCACCATGGGCGGCGGTGTGTTCATGAACTTCGCCTCTTCCACGAGCCAGCAGTTTCGCGTGCCGCGCGCTCCGGCGGCGGCGGCGACGAAGGCGGCGAGCGGGATGGGCGCGGTGGGCGTGTGGGTGAACGGTGTCAGCATCTTCAATACGCTGGATGGCGGATCGTACAGCAATGCGGCTGCGGACGATCAGGGCGGCGGCGGAATCACACCGCATGCCACGCACCTTTCGGCAGCATCGTTCGAACGCGGTCCGGTGGCGCCGGGCGCGCTGGTCTCGGCTTTCCCGGAGTTCAATTCGGCGCTCGCCACATCGATCGCGACGGGCACTCCGGGGGCGAGCGAATGGCCGTTGACGCTGGGCGGGGCGACGGTCACGGTGACGGATTCCACGGGCGCGGCGCTCCCGGCGGGGATTGTCTACGCGTCGCCGGGGCAATTGAATTACCGCATTCCGGCGGGCCCGGCGACGGGATTCGCGCGGGTGGCGATCACGGCCGGCGGCGCAACGGTGACCGGGAACGTGAACATCGCGGCGGCGTATCCGGGGCTCTTCAGGCAATCGGCGGACGGGTTGATTGCGGGCCAGATTCTGCGCGTGCAGAAGGGAGTGCAGAGCTATGAGACGATCACGGCCGCGCCGGTGGTGATGGGCGGGGACGAACTGTACGTGATTCTGTACGGCACCGGAATTGGTGCGTCGGTGGCGACGGCGACGATGGGCGGCACCGGCGCCACCGTGCAGTATGCGGGTCCGCAGGGCACGTTTCCGGGGCTGGATCAGGTGAACCTGCTGATTCCGGCGTCGCTCGCGGGGAAGGGAAAGGCTACGGTAGTGGTGAGTGCCGGCGGCAAGGCGTCGAACCCGGTGTATTTGAATCTGCAATGAAACTGGAATCGTCAGTCCGTCGTGTTGCTCGATGCCCGGCGCTGCTGCTGTTGAGTGCGCTTGCCTGCTTCGCGGGGGAACCGGTGCGGACGGCGTGGATCCTGGGTCCGGCGGATCAACCGGGTCTCTCCCGTATCCTGCCCGACGTGCGTTCGGTGCGGGTCGAAGATGAGTTTGTGGTGGTCCGCTCGGCTGGGATTTCCTTGCAGTATCTGGGGCCCCTGCAGGCTGCGCCGCGACCGGAAGAGAAGATTCACGAGTTTGTCTTCCGCATCCCGCGGCATCCGGTTGCGGAGGCGGGGAAACTCGCGCGAGTGCCCGTGGATATCGTGGGCGCCTTCCTCAATGGCGTGCCGGTTTACAACCAGTTTGAGAGCGTCTCTTATAACGCCGCGAACCTGTGGCACTATGATCCGGTAACTGGAACGCCCGGATTACTGGAGGCGCTTGCGGCGCAGAGCGGCCGGCCGTCTCCCCTGATCGGCTTCGCGCTCGATGGCTTTCCGATCTACGGCCCGTGGGCGCGGGATGCACAGGGCGGCCTGTGGCGGATGCGCTCCAGCTACCGCCAGCGTGCGATTGCGACCCGCCACGTATGGCCCGATGGCACGGAACTGACGCCGGAGCAGTACGGTCCCAATGTGAGTGAGAGCGATCCGCCGGGGCGCTTTGCCGAGGACTACGAGTATGTCGCGGGGTCGGGCGATCTGGACGAGTGCAACGGGGCCTGGGCTAAGACTCCCGAATATCCCGAGGGCACTTATGCCTACTTTCTAACATCGACGTATCCCTATCTGGTCGGTCCTAAGTTTCACGGTAAGCTCTCTGTGCCGGCGGAAGCGGAGTTCAAGCCACTTACCGTGCGGCCCTCGTTTGCGGTGAGTGCGAGCACGGTGGCTGTGAAGGCCGGTGAACCGGTGCGGTTCCGCTTTGCCGCGCCCGGCAGGCACTTCGAGTATGTGCACGAGCGGCCGATCCATCTGCTGATCGCCTCGGAGGATCTGGCGGAGTTCGATCACATTCACCCGGAACTGACCGCGAACGATCACTATGAAGTGGCGCATACGTTCGCGCGCGGCGGGCGCTACCGGCTCTGGGCGGACTTCTCTCTGCCGGGCGGCGCGCCCCGCGTGGAGAGCTTCGATGTGGACGTGGCAGGGCCGCGAACCGCTGCGCCGGTTGCCAGCGCGGCGTGGGCCGTGAAGCTTGCACCCGAACAGGCCTTGCGTGCCGGGGTGGATATTCCGATTCACCTCAAACTGCCCGCCGGGCACGCGGATCTGCAGCCGTATCTCGGGGCGTGGGCGCACGTGATCGTAATCTCCAAAGACCGGCGGAGCTTCGCGCACGCGCATCCGCTGGAGGCTGCCGTGACGATGAGCGCGGTGCATACGCATGTGGCGGCCGGGCCGCCTCCCGACGAGGTCACGATCGTGACCAGTTTTCCGCGCGCCGGCGAATACCGCCTGTGGGCGCAGTTTCAAAGAGCGGGGAAGGTGATTACGGTGCCGTTCGTGTTGCAGGTGGCGGCGGGCGCGCAGGG
>CAIRBY010000769.1 GCA_903876865.1 uncultured Acidobacteriia bacterium | reverse complement strand
CGCGCCGCCCCCGCCCACAGCGACGATGAAGTCACGTTCACGCGCCAGCACAACGATGCCAATGTGCTCACCATTGGCGCAAAGTACATGGACGTGGACCGCGCCCTGGAACTGATCCAGATTTTTCTGAACACCGAATTCATCGGCGGACGCCATGCCCGCCGCGTCGCCAAGATCGCGCAGTTGGAGCGCTAGCCGCTCCCCGCCGGAGGAATCACCAGCCATGACCGAATCGCAACGCATGTCCCGTTCTCTCGCCGAAGTGGATCCCGAAGTCTACGCCGCCATCCAGCACGAACTCGACCGGCAGGGCGGCCAACTCGAACTGATCGCGAGCGAGAATTTCACCTCCGAGGCCATACTCGAAGCCACCGGCAGCGTGTTCACCAACAAGTACGCCGAAGGCTATCCCGGGAAGCGTTACTATGGCGGCTGCGAATATGCGGACGTGGTGGAAAATCTTGCCCGCGACCGCGCCAAGAAGCTCTTCGGCGCGGAGTATGTGAATGTGCAGCCGCACTCCGGTTCGCAGGCCAACCAGGCCGCTTATGGCGCGGTGCTCTCTCCCGGCGACACCATCATGGGCCTCAACCTGGCGCATGGCGGACACCTCACGCACGGCCACCCGCTCAATTTCTCGGGCAAGCTCTACAAGGTAGTGCCCTACAACGTGCGCAAGGAAGACGAGCGCATCGATTACGATGAGGTGGAACGCCTCGCCGTGGAGCACAAGCCGCAGCTGATCGTGGCGGGCGCGAGCGCGTATCCGCGCATCATCGATTTCGCCCGTTTCCGGCAGATTGCGGATCTGGTGGGCGCGGTCTTCCTGGTGGATATGGCGCACATCTCCGGCCTGGTCGCCGCGGGGGTGCACCCCAACCCCTGCGAGTACGCCGATATCGTCACCTCCACCACCCACAAGACCCTGCGCGGACCGCGCGCGGGCATCATTCTGGCGCGTGAAAAATACGGCAAAGAGATCGACAAGAACGTCTTCCCCGGCACTCAGGGCGGACCGCTGGTGCACGTGCTCGCCGCCAAGGCGGTCTGCTTCCTCGAAGCCATGCAGCCGGAATTCGTGACCTATCAACAGCAGGTTGTGGCCAATGCCCGGGCGCTGGCGCAATCGCTGATGGATGCCGGTTTCCGCGTGGTTTCCGGCGGCACCGATACCCACGTGGTGCTGCTCGATGTCTTCAGCAAGGGCCTGCGCGGCAAGGAATCCGAACAGGCGCTGGACCGCGCCCGCATCACCGTCAACAAGAACGCCATCCCCTTCGACACGAATCCGCCCATGAATCCGAGCGGCATCCGCCTTGGTTCGCCCGCCGTGACGACGCGCGGATTCGGCGAGGCGGAGATGCGCGAAGTCGGTTCGCTGATCGCCGAAGTGCTCACCAATCTCTCGAACGAAGATGCGATCGCGGACGTTCGCAGGAAGGTCGATGCGCTGACGGCGCGCTATCCCCTGTACAGTTGGAAGCACGGCACAGCGCGCAGCTAAGCATGGCTTCCCCCCCTCGTCCATGGCTTCGCACATCGTAATTGACGGCCGGCGCATCACGGATTTCGGCATCGGAACCTATATCCGAAGCCTCGTGCAGGCGCTCGGTTCCGTCGATCGAAGCAATCGCTACACCATCGTCACCACGACCGCCGATCAAGGCTCGCTCGCAGGCCTGCCGGAGAACTTCCGCACCGCGATCTACAATCGCAGCGATCACAGCGCGTTCGATCACATCGCCTTCCCCTTCTTCCTGAACAGCCTCGCGCCGGACCTGGTGCACATTCCGCTCAATCGCGTCCCGCTGCTAATGGTGACTCCCTACGTGGTCACGGTGCACGATATGGCCAACCTGCTCTTCGAGGAAGACACCTCGAAGATCCGCATGCAGTTGCGCCGTTTCCGGTTCGGCCGCGGGTTGCGCCGCGCGGCCCGGGTCATCGCCGTGAGCGAGGCCACCAAGCGCGATGTGGAGCACGAAATGGGCGTGCCGGCGCACTGCATCACGCGCGTCTATAACGCGCCCGATCCGGCTTTTTTCTCACGCGCCTCCTCCCCCGGCGCGCAGGAGCGGAAGACGATTCTGGAACGCTACCAGATCAACTATCCGTTTCTGCTCTACGCCGGAAACATCCGCAAGAACAAGAATATTCCCCGGCTGGTGGAGGCCTTCGCGGTGGTGCGCGCGCAACTCGCGAGCCATCCGCTCTACAAGGATCTGCGGCTGGTGATCATCGGCGACACGATCTCGCAATACCCCGCGGTGCGCCAGAGCGTGATCAAGAGCCGGGTTGAAAACGCCGTGCGTTTCCTCGGCTTCGTCCCGTTCGAAACGCTGCGCTGCTTCTACGAATCCGCGGCCTGCTTCGTCTTCCCCTCGCGCTATGAAGGCTTCGGCCTGCCGCCGCTGGAAGCGATGGCCTGCGGCACGCCGGTGGTGACCTCGAATGTGAGTTCGCTGCCGGAAGTGGTGGGCGATGCGGCGATCCTCGTCAATCCGGAAAACGTCTTCGATATCGCCCGCGGGATCGGCGAAGTCCTCCTCGATGAGGAAGTGCGCGCGCGCATGATCCGCCGCGGACGGGAACAGGCCGCGCGCTTCAGTTGGAACTGGACCGCCCGTCAGGTGCTGGAGATTTACCGGGACGTGATCGAGCAGCGCTGAAACCGCCTGTTTTATAGTAGAAAGACCACCAACTTCAGAGTCAGAGGAAAGAGCATTTGCGCCATCTCATTGCAATCGTTATCGGTGTAGTTTTCGCGGCCGGCGCCTGGGCGCAAGGCAACTATGAAGTGCAAGTCTACGGTTCCGACCTGATTCCCAAAGGCGTGACCATGGTGGAGTTGCATACCAACTTCACCATCAGCGGGAGCAAAGGCATTGTGGATGGGGTTTTGCCCACCAACCACGCCCTGCATGAGACTTTGGAGATCACTCACGGCTGGACCAATTATCTGGAGACCGGCTTCTATCAGTTCACCAGCCTGCAGGCCGATGGCACGTTCCAGTGGGTCGGCACGCACATCCGCCCCCGCGTCGCGGTCCCCGAAGAGTTGAAGTGGCCGATCGGCCTCAGCCTCTCCGGCGAGGTCGGCTACCAGCGCGCCAAGATCTCGCCCGATACGTGGACGCTCGAAGTCCGCCCGATCGTGGATAAGAAAATCGACAAGCTCTACCTCGCGTTCAACCCCACGCTGGACCGCTCGTTCCATGGCCCCAGCAAGGGCCTGGCCTTCTCGCCGAATTTCAAGGTGAGCTACGACGTCACCAAGAAGGCCACCTTCGGCATCGAGTATTACGGCTCCTACGGCCCCGTCACGGGTTTCGACCCGCTGCGCGATCAGGAGCAGCAGATCATCCCCGCGGTCGATCTGGATTTCGGCAAGAACTGGGAGTTCAACTTCGGCGTCGGCGTGGGCATGACACAGGCCACGGACCACCTGATCGTGAAGGCGATCCTGGGCTACCGCTTCCACAACAAGAAGGATTGAGCGAATCCTGAAGAGCATGGAACTGCGCGTTTCCGCAACCCTGCAAGCCCGCTTGGAGCAGTTGGCCCGTGACCCCGGCCGCCCCGCCAGCGAACTGGTGGAAGACGCCATCAACGGCTACATGGATCAGGTGGAACAGGTGCGGCAACTGCTGGATAGCCGCTACGACGATCTGAAAATCGGGCGGGTGAAACCCATCGATGGCGAGGAAGCCTTTGCCCGCCTGGAAGCGTTGGCCGAAGAGCGCCGCAAACTCCGCGCATGAGCGGTTTCGCGTTTCATCCCTAGGCGTTCATCGATATCGACGAAATCAGTGAATCCGTCGCCGTTGGCAGCGTCCGTACCGCCCACGGACTCAGACAGGAAATCTTCGCCGCCATCCGTGCGCTCGTGCCCTTTCCCCATCAGGCCACCGCCGTCCCGACTGGACCTCGCGCCCGCTCCGATTCACCGTGGTTCGCGAATATCTGATCGCCTATGCGCCCGATGAACAGCCGCAGTGGATTGTCGCCGTCCGGCACGGCCGCCGCAGTCCGCAACTGCTTGCCGCGATTCTGCGCGACAGAGAGCCGCGCAACCAGGAACGCTTCCGCCTGCCAAGCATGCACGCCCGAAGAGTTGGCAGGCGGAAACGCCTGCTCTACCTCCACCGCACTTATGCCAGAATCGCTTGCACCACATTGCCCGCCACGTCCGTAAGGCGGTAATCGCGGCCCGCGTGGCGGAAGGTCAACTTCGTATGATCGAAGCCCAGCGTGTGCAGGATCGTGGCGTGGAAATCGTGCACGTGGCATTCGTTCTCCACGATCTTCGCGCCGAACTCGTCCGTCTTGCCGTACGCGATTCCCGCCTTCACTCCGCCGCCCGCCAGCCAGCTCGAGAAGGCGCGATTGTAATGCCCGCGCCCCACCGTGCCCTCCGGATTCGGCGTGCGCCCGAACTCGGTCGTGAAGACCACCAGCGTATCCTTCAGCATGCCGCGCGATTTCAGATCGGTCAGCAGTCCCGCGATTGGCAGGTCGATGTTCTTCGCCAGCGGCGCATGGGTGTGGATGTCGCTGTGCGCGTCCCAATTGTGGCTCGAGCCGACGTCGATCAGTTCCACGAAGCGCACGCCCTGCTCCACCATGCGGCGCGCCACCAGGCACTGCCAGCCGAAGCCTGTGGTGGCGCCGCGCTCCAGCCCGTAGAGCTTCAGCGTCGCGTCCGTTTCCTTGGCCAGGTCGAGCACCTTCGGCATCGTCATCTGCATCCCGAACGCGGTCTCGTAGCTCTTGATGCGCGCGTCCAGCATCGGGTCGCCCGCATGCTGCTGCGCGTGTTTGCGATTGAAGCGCTCGAGCAGGCTCAATTCCAGCTTCTGCAATTCGGGTGACGCCGCGCGGCGGTTCAGATCCGGCACCGGCTCCGGTCCGCTGGTGATGCGCGTGCCAGAGTACATCCCGGGGAGAAAATCGCTGCTCCAGATCTGGCTGCCCGCATACGGCATTTCCGGCGCCAGCACCACGAAGCACGGCAGATTCTGATTCTCCGTGCCCAGCCCGTATGTCACCCACGAGCCCACGCTCGGCCGCTTGAACGTGACCGACCCGGTGTGGATTCCGAGCGTCGCCTGGAAATGATCGTTGTGATCGCCGCGCATGCCGCGGATCACGCACAGATCGTCCACGCACTCCGCCATGTGCGGGAAGAGGTCCGTGACTTCGATGCCGCTCTGCCCGTGCGGTTTGGATGCCCACGGCGAACCGAGCATCTTGCGGTTGTTGGCCGTCTTGCCCTCGCGATCGTACTGCGCCAGCATCGGCTTGGGGTCGAACGAATCCACGTGCGACGCGCCGCCGCTCAGGTAGATGAAGATCACGCGCTTGGCCGTGCCCGGAAAGTGCGGAGCCTTGGGAGCGAGCGGCGAACTTTCCGCCGCCATCAGATCGTTCAACACCGCCGGGAAGAGCCCCGAGCCCAACAGCAGCGAGCGCACCATTCCGCGACGAGTAAAATCACAAGCCATACATTAGTCCAACGTCAGAAACTCACTGCTGCTCAACAGCACGCGCATCAGCGAGGCCAGCGCCTCGCGATTTTTCCTGTACTCCGGCACCGCCGTGGCGCCGAGCGACGCCCGCGCCGCGCTCAGGAACTGGCGCGCCTCGCGTGACTCATCGAGCGTGGGCGCGCGCCCGTAGAGCAGGCGGAACGCATAATCCAACCGCTCCGCATCGCCGCCAAACGCCATTCCCACCCGCACCGCGAGCGCATCCGCCTGCTCGTGGAAGAACGGATCGTTCATCGTGTAGAGCGCCTGTAGCGCGGTGGTGGTCAGCGGACGCACGCCCGTCACGCCATTCGGGTCCGCGCCGTCGAAGAGTTCCAGGAATGGCTGCCGCCGGATGCGCTGCTGCATCAGGTACACGCTGCGCTTGTTGGTGGCGAAGTCTCTTTCCACGGCGATGAAGGGTTGGTGCTGCGTGTAGCGCCACGTGGTTTCCGGCGTGAAGGGCGGTTCGCCTGCGGGCGCCGGGTCCAGGTTCGTGCTGACCGTGAGCAGCGCATCGCGAATCTCTTCCGCCTCCAACCGGCGGCGGTTGAACTTCCACAGATACGCGTTCTTCGCGTCCTTCACTTCGTTCTGCGGATCGTCGCCGCTAGCGCCCTGATACGCGCGCGAGAGCAGAATCATCCGCTGCAGTTTCTTGATGCTCCAGCCACTCTCCACGAAGCGGCTGGCCAGATAATCCAGCAGTTCCGGATGGGTGGGCGCTTCGCCGCGCGCGCCGAAATCGTCCGGCGTCGCCACAATGCCCTGCCCGAAGTGCCACT
>CAIRBY010000768.1 GCA_903876865.1 uncultured Acidobacteriia bacterium | reverse complement strand
CCACTGCCGCCGCACCACTTGCCAGATGCCCGCCCCGAGCAGCAGCAGCGTAGCCACCAGACCCGCCATCGTGCTCTTGACCGCATAGACCACCGGGAAGTAATACCACCAGCCGTTGGGCGAGCGCATCCCCAGCAGATAGCTCTGGTGCCCCAGATCATTGTGCTCGGCCACCGCATTCAGGCCGAAGAGAAACCCGTGCGCGGGCAGGTGCAGCAGCGTGCCCAGTTGAAACAGCGCTTCCCCGATCGCGTTCTTGCGCACCGCGATGCTCGCCAGTGGCGGCGCCTGTCCGCGCCAGCAGCGCACCGTATCCGGCCAGTAGACGAGCGCCACCACCACGGCCACCACGCCGATCAGCGTGCCGGCCGTTACCGCCAGGCGCCGCACCGGAAACTCGCGCGGCCGGCGGATCCAGCACGCGAAATAGAGCAGCACCAGCACCGGCAGCAGCAGCACGGCCGAGAACTTCGTCACCAGTGCCAGCGCGATCCCCAGACTCGCCGCCAGCAAGCGGACCGCGCCGGCCTCCTCCAGGTACTCCACCCACAGCACCGTGGCGAAAAAGAAGAACACCGTGACCGGAAAATCCGTGGTCACGTAGCGGCCATGCGCGATCAGGTTGGGGTCGAACGCGCACAGCCCAGCCGCGCACAGGCCAGCCGCGGGACCGTAGCGCCGCCGCGTCCACCAGGCGATCGCAAACACGAACAGCAGCGTCAGCAGGATATTCGGAGTGCGCGCCGCCAGCAGGATCGACTCCGCGTCGCGCCGGTTGCGATACAGAAAATCGACGCCGTACTTTACTTTACCTGGCCCTTGAGCTTCCCGTCCGCTTCCCGCCGCTCCGCCACCAGTCCCATCCGCCGCAGGGGCAGCGCGCTCATCAGTTTGACCAGCGGCGGATGCTCCACATTCCAGGTGTAGTCGCCGAACGCCAGGTAGGAGTATCCGGCCGAAATGTGGATGCCTTCGTCCCACGTTTGCGTCTCGCCCATGGCCGAACGGAATTCGAGCGCGCCCACGCTTGCCGCGATCAAAACCACCACCGGCCAGAAGAGTCGCCGCACGTTCATTTCGTTCCCCAGCATACCAACCGGCAAACCCGCCGCCCCCACAACTTCGAATTGGTGTACACTGAGACTGACGAAACTTGAGATTGTCTCCTTTTCTAATCAATCCGAATCTCGACCAGAGAGCCCTCCGGCGCTCCCAACCTCTACCCTCGCGGTCCCGTAAACTTCACACAAACGTATAACCAATGTATCCAGGCAGAAATTTTCCCCCTCGCAGGCAGAATCGCAGAGAGAACGTGAATGAATCCATTCGCGTCCGCGAAGTCCGCGCTGTATTTCCGGACGGCACCACGGAAGTGATGCCCACCGCCGCCGCCCTGCGCAAGGCGCAGGAACTCGGGCTGGACCTCGTGCTGATTGCGCCTACCGCCGTGCCCCCCGTAGCCAAGGCTGTGGATTACGGGCACTATCAGTACGACCTGAAAAAGAAGCTGCACGACGCGCGCAAGAAACAGCACGTCGTACAGGTCAAGGAACTGAAGTTCCGCCCCAATACGGACGATCACGATTACGATTTCAAGAAGAACCACGCCATCCGCTTCCTCCAGGAAGGCAATCGTGTGAAGGCCGTAGTGCAGTTCCGCGGACGCGAAATCGCCCACGCCGATCTCGGCAAGAAACTGCTGATGCGCTTCGCCGCGGACCTGACCGCATTCGGTACCGTGGAAGGCATGCCGCGCCTCGAAGGCCGCAACGCCCACCTGCTCATCAGCCCGGTCAAAGCTCCCGGAAAAATCGAAAAGCCGGAGAAGCCGGAGAAGTCCGATAAGCCGGAGAAGATCGAAAAACCGGCGCCTCCCGCCGTTTAGGCCGGTACCAAACCTTACTTCGCGCCCGGCCGCGCTGTCACAAGGCCAGCCGGGTGCGTGTTAAACTGCGAGAAGTTCCACCTGGCGGAACCCTGCGGACGCGAAACCGCGCCGCTCGGGATTCCAGGTATTCTGGCTCCGGTCGCGTGCTTATGTATAACGCTTTTTTCGGCTTCTCCCAAAATCCGTTCAACATGAGCCCGGACCCGTCGTTCTTGTTCCGCAGCCCCCAGCACGAAGAGGCCCTCGCCAGCCTGATCTATGGCGTGCAGAGCCGTAAGGGCTTTATTGCCCTCACCGGCGAGGTCGGCACCGGCAAGACCACCATGCTCGAATGCCTGCGCGATTTTCTCAACGCGCAGCAGGTCGCCTTTGCCTCCCTCTTCAATTCCCGCCTCACTCCCGAACAGTTTTTCGAACTGCTCGCTTACGATCTGGATCTGCGCTGCAACCGCCTCTCGAAGACCGAGGTCCTGCTCTCCCTCAATAACCTGCTCCTGGAACGCGCCGGCGCCGGACGCACCACCGTCCTGATCGTCGATGAGGCGCACAACCTGGATTGGGACGTTCTGGAAGAGATCCGCCTGCTCGGCAACCTCGAAAACCGCCGCGGCAAACTGCTCCAGATCATCCTCTCCGGCCAGCAGGAACTCGACCGCAAACTCGAAGCTCCCGAATTCCGCCAACTGAAGCAACGAATCGCCTTACGCTGTACGTTGAAAGGCTTCAGCGTGGAAGAAACCCGGGCTTATATCAATTCGCGCATGGCGCGCGCAGGCGTAACCCACCAGACCATCCTGAGCCCGGCGCTGGTCGAAGAGATTCACTTCCGTTCCCAGGGCATCCCCCGCCTGATCAATGCAATCTGCGATAACTTGTTGCTGACCGCCTTTGCCATGGAATGTAAGTCTGCAAACATGGAAATGCTGGACGAAGTCACAACAGATATGCGATTAGAATACCCGGGTCCCAAGCCCTTCCGCCCGGATTCTAACTACCCGGAACAGGTTCTGCGCCAGTCGCAGGCGCGTTTCCGGGTCGAATAACCCCTGTAGTCTATTCCCATAGTTCTATAACTTTCCCCGCTTATCCCTCATAACAGTACTGTTTCTGCTCAATTAGAGTTCACCCTCTAAGGTCTCTCTACGTTAAAATTCGGGTGAGATGGCAGGCACCAATAAGGCTAACGCTGTATGCATTGGCCTCTCCACGCTGGGTCTGACCAGTCTCTGCAAGCCGGCGGAGGCTAGAAATTCTTCGACTCTTGGGAGCTGAAAATCAAATGCGTAATTTCTTTAACAACAAATTCGCGTATGCCGCGATTCTTTCTCTGTGCACGCTTTCCTGCGCGTGGAACCTGACGCATGGCGCAACCTCGATGAACGGGCACTTTTCGCCCGCAGCCCAGCTGCGGACTGCGCATGGCCCGACCCTTCCGCCCGATCCGTGGGCCGGTAGCGGCGGCAGCGGCAGCACCCTGACTGCGCATGGCCCGACCCTCCCGCCCGATCCGTGGGCCGGCAGCGGCGGCAGCGGCAGCACCCTGACTGCGCATGGCCCGACCCTCCCGCCCGATCCGTGGGCCGGCAGCGGCGGTAGTGG
>CAIRBY010000767.1 GCA_903876865.1 uncultured Acidobacteriia bacterium | reverse complement strand
GCGCATGCGGAGGCGGAGGAGGGGCGCGTGGGCATCGGGGAAGATCTCGGTGCCGATGCGGGGGAGCAGGGTCGTGATGAGCAGGTAGGAGGAGGCGAGATAGACGAGCACGAGCGGCCAGCGGAAGCGCAGGACGAGGGCGAGGTACGAGGAGTAGAGATTGCGGAAGGCGCCGAACAGGCCTTCGCGCTCTTCACCGCGGTGGGCTTCGCGCATGAGCCACGTGGAGAAGACGGGGACAAGGGTGCTGGAGAGCAGGTAGGACGCGATCATGGAGAAGGCGACGGCGAGCGAAAGGGGAACAAAGAGCTGGCGGCCGACACCGACCATGAAGAAGGAGGGGACGAAGACGGCGAGGACGCAGAGCATGCTGAGCAGGCGCGCCATGGCGGTGCGGCTGCAGGCTTCGACGACGGCGCGGGCGCGGGAGACGCCGGGGAGCATGCGGGTGTGGATGTTCTCGATTTCGACGGTGGCTTCATCGACGAGGACGCCGACGGCGAGCGCGAGACCGCCGAGGGTCATGATGTTGACGGTTTGTCCGGTGGCCCAGAGAAGGACGACGGCGCTGAGGAGGGCGAAGGGGATGTTGAGGACGACGATCAGAGCGGAGCGCCAATCGCGGAGGAAGAGCAGCACCATGAGTCCGGTGAGCGCTGCGCCGAGGAGGCCTTCGATGACGAGGCCGCGGATGGAGTTGGCGACGTAGGGGGATTGATCGAACTCGAGGCGGACATCGACATCGTTGGGGACGACTTTTTTGAATTCGGGGATGGCGGCTTTGACGGCGCGGATGACGTCGAGGGTGGAGGCGTCGGAGCGTTTGGTGACGGGGATGTAGACGGTGCGCTTGCCGTTGACATGGGCGTAGGCGGTGACGAGGTCGGTGCCGTTTTCGATGGTGGCGATGTCGCGCAGGTAGACGGTAGTGCCGGAAACGGGGCGGATGGGGGTGGAGAGGAGTTCGGGGAGGTTGCCGCCGAGAGCGGTATTGGCGCGCGCGATGCGGTTGAGTTTCCCGGTGAAGAGATTGCCGGAGGGCATGACGACGCTGGCTTTGGAGACGGCGGCGATGGCCTCATCGGGGGAGATGCGGTACTGCTGGAGTTTGGCGGGATCGAGCGTGACGACGATGGTGCGCTGATTGCCGCCGAAGGGCGGGGGCGCGGAGACGCCGGGGAGGGTGGCGAAGAGGGGGCGGACGCGATTGAGGGCGAAATCCTGCATCTCGCCCTGGGTGTGGGCATCGCTGCTGAAGATGAGTTGGCCGACGGCGACGCTGCCGGCATCGAAGCGGGTGATGAAGGGCGGCACGGTGCCGGGAGGCATGAAGGCGCGGGCGCGGTTGACGTAGCCGACAGTCTCCGACATGGCCTGGCTCATGTTGGCGCCTTCGTGGAAGACGAGTTTCATGAGGGCGGCGCCCTGGATGCTTTTGCTCTCGATGTGATCGATGCCGGTGATGTAGAGGAAGTGATACTCGTAGTAGTAAGTGAGGTAGCCTTCCATCTGCGCGGGGTCCATGCCGCCATAGGGCTGGGCGACATAGATGGCGGGGTCGCCGACCTGCGGGAAGATATCGGCGGGCATGCGCTGGAGGGCGAGGGCGGCGCAGAGGGCGATGGCAATCAGGGCGATGACGACGGTGATGGGCCGGGAGAGCGCTGCGAGGACGAGGCGCATTATTGGACGCTCACTTCCGCCACGAAAGGCTGGATATCGCCGGCGGCTGCGGCGACGCCGAGGAGGCTGCGCCACACGGAGAGGCGGGCGAGGGCGTCATCGATTTCGGATTGGGTGAGGAGGCGCTGGGCTTCGGTGACCTCATCGATATTGGCGAGTCCGGCCTGGTAGCGGGCGGTGGCCTGCTGCACGGCGGAGCGGGCGGCGGCGACTTGCACGGGCAGGTTGGCGGCGATGCGGCGGGCGCCGTTGAGGGTGGCGGTGGCGCGGTTCCACTGGGCGCGGAGATCGAGCGCGATCTGTTGGGCGCGGGCGGTTTGGGCGCGGAGGTTGGCGGATTGCTGGGCCTCGCGGGCCTGGATGGCGGCGCGATCCATCACGGGGAAATTGACGGTGAAGCCGAGGGCGAAGTTCTGCACGGTGGGGGCGAGTCCGTTGACGTTGCCGAGGAGGGCTCCGTTGGTTTCGGCGCTGGTGCCGCGGGCATAGGCGGCGCCTTGCAGATAGAAGCGGGGGAAGTAGGCACGTTCGAGGGCGCGGAGTTGGGCCTGGGTCTGTTCGATGGTGGCGTTCTGTTCGGCGATGGCGGGCGCGGCGGCGGTGTTGAGCGGGGCGGGTTCACGGTCCGGCGGGAGATCGCGGAGGCGGGGCGCGGCGAGGGCGGTGCGGGCGGGGTCGCAGGCGGCGAACTGGCAGAGGGTGGCGCGGGCGACATCGGCGGCCTGTTCGGTCTGGATGAGTTGGGTGCGGGCGGCGGCGAGTTCGGCTTCGGCGCGGGAGAGATCTGCGCCGGGGCGGAGTTGGGCGTTGACGAGGGCGCGGATGGTATCGAGGATGCGGGCGGCGCGGTCCACGCCGGCCTGGGCGGCGAGCGAGGCTTCGCGGGTGGCGGCGAGGGTCAGGTAGGAATCGGCGGTGGTGACGGCGACTTCGAATTGAGTGCGCTTGAGGGCGGCGGCGGACTGGGCGCGGGCGGCCTCGGCGACGGCGTCATTGGCGCGGCGGAGGCCGAAATCGAAGGGTTCCCAACTGACGAGCACGCCGAGGGCGCTGCCCCACGCGGTGCCGGTGTTGTTGGAGCCAAGGACGGGGCCGGAGATTGCGGGGATGACACCTTGGGGAAGGAGCATGCCGAAGACGTTGTTGCGGGTGGCGCGGTTGACCTGGGCGAGGGCGTCGATGCGGGGGAGGTAGGCGGTGCGGGCGAGTTGCATGCCGGCGCTGGCGGCCTGGATCTGCTCTTCGGAGACGCGGATGGAGGGGTAGTTGCGGAGCGCGGCTTCGACGGCCTGGGTGAGGGTGAGGGGCGATTGCGCGAAGAGGGTCGAAGCGGAGAGGAGGAGCAGGAGCGGCCTCACGATTTGGCCTCGATGAGTTCGTGGAAGAGTTCGCGCACTTTGGATTTGGCGGCGCGGAGGGCCTTTTTTCCGAGGGGAGTGGCGCGGTAGACCTTGCGCATGGATTTGCCTTGGCGTTGTTGGGAGGAGAGCAGATAGCCCTTCTTTTCGAGTGCGTGGAGCAGGGGGTAGAGGGTGCCGGGGCTGATGCGGTAGCCGTGGCGGGCGAGTTCCTCGACCATGCCGAGGCCGAAGATGGGCTCTTGGGCGGCGTGATGGAGCACGTGGAGGCGGATGAGGCCGGAGTAGAGATCGCGGTCGTCGCCGGGCTGAATGACATCGAGTTTCGTTTTCGACATTCGATTACGAATATCGAGAGTATAGGCGGGAAGGAGGGGCGGAGTCAATGGTGGGGTGGCGGCTACGGGAGAAAGTGGCACGCAAAGGCGCAGAGGCGCAGAGGAAGGCAAGGCGGGAGCAGGTGAGAAGCAGGTGAGAAGCACGTCGAGACGAATCTCGACGCGGCAGGCAGGAATGCCTGCGCCACGGGGGGGGTAGGCTTTGCGCGGTGTGGAAGCAATCGCGACTGGGCGCAGAGGCGCAGAGGAAGGCAAGGCGGGAGCAGGTGAGAAGCACGTCGAGAGGACTCTCGCCGCGGCAGGCAGGGATGCCTGCGCCACGGGGGGGGGATTAGGCTTTGCGAGGGG